>NZ_SJOP01000069.1 GCF_004331415.1 Kosakonia quasisacchari | reverse complement strand
CCCCGCAACTGGAGCTGATTAACGCCGGTTCGCTGCTGACGCAGGGCACGCTGGATATCACCGCCGGGAGTGTGAACAACACCGGCACCTGGCAGGGGAATAACATTCTGCTGGCGGCGCAGTCGCTGGATAACCGCGGTGCCATTCAGAGCGCCGGGGCACTTAATCTTCAGCTTGCCGGTGACCTGACGTCCGCAGCAGGCAGCAAAATCACCGCCATGGGCACGGCGGCACTGAAGGCGCTGTCGCTGACGAACAGCGGCCAGTGGGCGGCGAAAAACCTGACTCTCAGTGCCGGTTCGCTAAGCAACGGCGGTGTTATCAGCGGCAGCGACGGGCTGACCGCGACGCTCTCCGGCGCGTTCACCCAGCAGGCGGGCGGGCAGCTTGCCGGCAACGGGGCGCTGAACCTGACGGCACAGCGTGTCGATAACGCCGGTAACATCCAGGGCGGCGGCGTGACCGTCAGCGCAGACACGCTCACTAACAATGCCGGTGCGCAGCTGGTCAGCGGGCAGGGGCTGACGCTCACCACGCCGCAGTTGCTCAACTACGGGCTGATTCAGGGCGCGGGTGACACCCGGATTACTGCCGCCACGCAGGCGCGCAACGAGGGGAAACTGCTCTCCGGCGGGACGCTGACGCTGACTGCCCCGCAGTACAGCGGCGCAGGCTGGCTGCAGGCGACGGACCTGATTCTGAAGGCGGCGAACAATGCCGCGACCGGTACGCTGCT
>NZ_SJOP01000068.1 GCF_004331415.1 Kosakonia quasisacchari | reverse complement strand
GAGCGCATCACGCATCATCAGTTTGATGCGCGCGGTCTGCCGTCACAAAGCGCCGACCCGCGTCTGTATGCCGCCGGGCTGGCGAATTTCAGTTATCTCCACGACCTGAACGGTACGCCGCTGCGCACACAGAGTGCCGATGCCGGCACATCCGTTGCCCTGAACGACGCAGCAGGACGGGCTTTTTTGCAGGTCAGCAATATCGGCACCGGTAATGACCGCAGCGCCACCGTCACCCGCACTTTTCAGTATGAAGAGGCAGCTCTGCCGGGGCGGCTGCTGGGCATCACTGAGCAGGTTGACGGCGACAGCGCGCGCATCACGGAGCGGTTTATCTGGGGTAGCGTTTCAGCGGGTGAACAGAGCCACAATCTCGCCGGTCAGCTGGTCAGCCATTACGACCCGGCAGGTCTGGTAAATACCACCAGTATTTCCCTGAATGGCGTGCCGCTTTCCGTCACCCGCCAGCTGCTGCCGGATGATGTACTGGCCGACTGGCAGGGCGCAGATGCCTCGGCGTGGAACGACCTGCTGGCAGGCGAGGTGTTTACCACTCGCAGCACAGTGGACGCTGCTGGAAATGTCCTGACCACGCTTGATGCGAAAGGCAATATTCAGCGCGTGGCGTTTGATGTGGCGGGTCTGCTGAAGGGCAGCTGGCTGACAGTCAGCGGCGGTTCAGAGCAGGTCATAGTCAAATCCCTGACATACTCCGCCGCCGGGCAGAAGCTGCGCGAGGAGCACGGTAACGG
>NZ_SJOP01000067.1 GCF_004331415.1 Kosakonia quasisacchari | reverse complement strand
CCTCGACAAGGCGATGCTGCAGGACGTGCTGGCAAAAAAGACCTGACGCTGGCGCGACTGCGCGAATGGGTCCGGGATCTGCAGGCACGCTACGGGGCCAGCGAACGGCAGGCCTGTTTTGCGCTGCAGGTCAGCCGCAGTTCGTTCCGTTACCGTTCTGTGGCGGCCGATGACAGTGCGCTGCGCCTGCGTATCCGCGAGATCTCGGAAACCCGCGCGCATTACGGTTACCGGCGGGTTCACATCCTGCTCAGGCGGGAGGGCTGGCGGGATAATCATAAACGCATTTACCGTCTCTACCGCGAGCAGGGCCTGTCCCTGCGTCTCAAACGTCCCCATCGCAATAAATCGGCACAGCGGCGACAGCCACAGCCTCAGGGACTGTATCCGAACCATGTCTGGGGTATGGACTTTGTCTCCGATGCGCTGTTTGACGGAAGGCGGTTACGCCTGCTGACGATAATCGATTTGTTCACACGTGAATGCCTGGGGATCTGTGTGGGCCAGAATCTGCGCTCAACGGAAGTGGCGGGGATGCTGAACAATATTGCGCTCAGACGCCCCTTACCACAGTTGCTGAAAACCGATAACGGCTCTGAATTTGCAGGAAAAATGCTGGACAAGTGGGTGTATGAACGGGGGATCCGTATAGACTTTTCCCGGCCGGGAACACCAACGGACAATGCCACGGTGGAGTCGTTCAACGGCAGGCTGCGCCAGGAGTGCCTGAACGAGAACTGGTTCATGTCCCTGGAGGATGCGCGGTGCAAAATCGAGGCCTGGCGCATACACTATAATCAGAGACGTCCCCATTCTGCACTGG
>NZ_SJOP01000066.1 GCF_004331415.1 Kosakonia quasisacchari | reverse complement strand
AGTCAAGCCGCGCACCAATACCGAACCACAAACCGGCCTTGCAACGACTGCCGGAACATCAGGCGGCAGTGCGCTTTCCTCTGCTCGCCAGGAAAAATTTTCACCCGTCAGCGAAGAGCTTCGCGAGTTGTATATGAGGCCTGATGAAGGGCAATACCGGGCCAGAACGCCAACAGAGAAAGCAGCCGATGAAAAAATCCTTCTGAATTTAAACTCGGTAAAAAACAGGCAAGAGTCAGCTATTCTTGCGGAATATATTGAAGGGGGAGATGGAACTTACCGCACTATCAATAATCATTTGCGGCATATTAGCCCCTCTGCCGAAGGTGAAACGCTGGCAACAGAATTAAAAGCAGCCGTATCAAAATTAAAGGATTATGACGCACCGGCATACCGGGCTGCGACAGTTCCCGCGGGTACGTATGGTAATAAAATAAAAGTCAACGATGTGGTGACCGATGCAGGATTTATGTCCGCATCCGCATTACCGCAGAACTCAATAAATTGGCTTGAAACCTGGACTGGACAATTTGAAAAGCAATCTACCGACAAAGTGCTTTTTATTTTAGACCAAACCACGCCAAAAAAAATGGCTGCCGGAGGCATGCTTCCTGATCATATTTTAGTTAACCCCAACACGCCTTTAAAAGTTAAAGAGATTCACGCCCTCGAAGGAAATGCATCACGCGACCCCATAACCATTGTCAGATTGAAAGATGCAGAACACCCTTTCAGGCATGATATTAAGAATATTTTTTCCGGAAATATTGAATTACCCGCCGTTGAGGTGCCATTCCTGAAAAAATTAGGTATTCGTCATTAATTTGGCGACCTGAAGTACGACATCTTTTTTATTTGTGCAAAAGAGGTGGTTATGAAAATCGATTCTGTATCAATTCCTGTTTTTCCCCAGCCGATAATCCGCGAGGAAACTTCCGCCAAAAACAAACGCGACATTCCTACCGGCGCTTTATACACCGGCCCGCAAAACAATAACGACGACCGCCCTGTCCGCCCCGATGCCCGCTCGCTGGTCTTTACTCCCGATCCGCGTGGCGAAGGT
>NZ_SJOP01000065.1 GCF_004331415.1 Kosakonia quasisacchari | reverse complement strand
CCCATGAGCGGTAAGCGTTATCCCGAAGAGTTTAAAACTGAAGCAGTCAAACAGGTTGTTGATCGCGGTTATTCTGTTGCCAGCGTTGCAACACGTCTCGATATCACCACCCACAGCCTTTATGCCTGGATAAAGAAGTACGGTCCGGATTCTTCCACTAATAAAGAACAGTCAGATGCTCAGGCCGAGATCCGCCGTCTCCAGAAAGAGCTGAAACGGGTTACCGACGAACGGGACATATTAAAAAAAGCCGCGGCGTACTTCGCAAAGCTGTCCGACTGAGGTACGCCTTTATCCGTGACAACTCCTGTTGCTGGCCTGTTCGCCTGCTCTGTCGGGTGCTGGATGTTCATCCCAGTGGTTTTTACGCCTGGCTTCAGCAGCCGCATTCACAACGCCATCAGGCAGACCTGAGACTGACAGGACAGATTAAACAGTTCTGGCTGGAATCGGGATGCGTCTATGGTTATCGCAAAATCCATCTGGATCTGCGTGACAGCGGGCAACAGTGCGGAGTAAACAGAGTCTGGAGACTGATGAAACGTGTCGGAATAAAGGCTCAGGTCGGATACCGAAGCCCGCGGGCACGTAAAAGCGAGGCCAGTATCGTGTCACCCAACAGGCTCCAGCGACAGTTCAATCCGGATGCTCCTGATGAGCGTTGGGTAACGGACATAACCTACATCAGGACCCACGAAGGCTGGCTGTATCTTGCCGTTGTTGTTGATCTGTTCTCACGCAAAATTATCGGCTGGTCCATGCAATCCCGGATGACAAAGGACATTGTCCTGAACGCACTGCTGATGGCTGTATGGCGGCGTAATCCCGAAAAACAGGTGCTGGTTCATTCGGATCAGGGCAGTCAGTACACAAGCCATGAGTGGCAGTCGTTCCTGAAATCACACGGCCTGGAGGGTAGCATGAGCCGTCGCGGTAACTGCCATGATAATGCGGTTGCAGAAAGTTTTTTCCAGTTGTTGAAACGTGAACGGATAAAGAAAAAGATCTACGGAACGCGGGAAGAAGCCCGCAGTGATATTTTTGATTACATCGAAATGTTTTATAACAGTAAGCGTCGGCATGGTTC
>NZ_SJOP01000064.1 GCF_004331415.1 Kosakonia quasisacchari | reverse complement strand
CTGACTGCTGCAATCACTACCGTTCTGGCAAAAACCTACGGTGGTTCTGCTCGCGCATTCGACCAGATCGATAACGCGCCGGAAGAAAAAGCACGTGGTATCACCATCAACACGTCTCACGTTGAATATGACACCCCGACTCGCCACTACGCACACGTAGACTGCCCGGGCCACGCCGACTATGTTAAAAACATGATCACCGGTGCTGCGCAGATGGACGGCGCGATCCTGGTTGTTGCTGCGACTGACGGCCCGATGCCGCAGACCCGTGAGCACATCCTGCTGGGTCGTCAGGTAGGCGTTCCGTACATCATCGTGTTCCTGAACAAATGCGACATGGTTGATGACGAAGAGCTGCTGGAACTGGTAGAGATGGAAGTTCGTGAACTGCTGTCTCAGTACGATTTCCCGGGCGATGACACGCCGATCGTTCGTGGTTCTGCACTGAAAGCGCTGGAAGGCGAAGCAGAGTGGGAAGCGAAAATCATCGAACTGGCTGGCTTCCTGGATTCTTACATTCCGGAACCAGAGCGTGCGATTGACAAGCCGTTCCTGCTGCCGATCGAAGACGTATTCTCCATCTCCGGTCGTGGTACCGTTGTTACCGGTCGTGTAGAGCGCGGTATCATCAAAGTGGGTGAAGAAGTTGAAATCGTGGGTATCAAAGACACCGCGAAATCCACCTGTACCGGCGTTGAAATGTTCCGCAAACTGCTGGACGAAGGCCGTGCTGGTGAGAACGTAGGTGTTCTGCTGCGTGGTATCAAACGTGAAGAAATCGAACGTGGTCAGGTACTGGCTAAGCCGGGTTCCATCAAGCCGCACACCAAATTCGAATCTGAAGTTTACATTCTGTCCAAAGATGAAGGCGGCCGTCACACTCCGTTCTTCAAAGGCTACCGTCCGCAGTTCTACTTCCGTACAACTGACGTGACTGGCACCATCGAACTGCCGGAAGGCGTGGAGATGGTAATGCCGGGCGACAACATCAAAATGGTTGTTACCCTGATTCACCCGATTGCGATGGACGATGGTCTGCGTTTCGCAATCCGTGAAGGCGGCCGTACCGTTGGCGCGGGCGTTGTAGCAAAAGTTCT
>NZ_SJOP01000063.1 GCF_004331415.1 Kosakonia quasisacchari | reverse complement strand
ACTGGATCATATTCGGGGTCAGGATCAGAAGCTGGTTATTCCTGATTACGACTGGATCATATTCGGGGTCAGGATCAATGGATGTATTGCTAACTTTACCGCCTATTAATCAATAGGGAGCAGGTCAGCTCCAGAGTGAAAACCATAAAATGCTAACAGCCATGGTATCAACCTCAAACCTCACTCCTATTACCAAAATAAAATTTTACTTTGAATATTTACTGAGTTTACTGATATGTATGCCTAACCAGGTAAGTTCATCATTAGGAATAGCAATGGCGTAATTGCTTTTTATAAAGTCGCGAATTACCTCAGCAACCACCATAGCTTTTGGATGAAAACGAATTAATTCATTATAGAAATCGTCTGTTTCTTCTATTGCAAGACTGTTATTTAATACTCTTTCAGCGAAGTATCTTAAATGTGTAATAAACCTGGCATAGTGAATTGAATTAATATCAATATTTTGATTAAGTTTATAGCGAACAATTTCAGCAATTCTCTTCACTAACTCCACTTGCCTATGTGCATTAGTCTCATCAAATTGAGAACTTGCATTGATAATATGAAAAGCAATATGCACAGCCTCATCATCAGGAAGATTCACCGCAAATTTAGCTGATACCAAATCTCTTGCCAACTCGCCAATACTATACTCTTTCTGGTAGTAACGCTTTATTTCCCAAGTCAGTTTATTCGCAATGTTCGTATTTGTCTTACAGCGCTCGACAGCAAAATGTAAGTGTTCCGCCAAGGTAAATAATAAAACTGAATTAAGCTTTTCGTTGTAATGTGCTTGAGCCAACTTGACTATTTCATGTGTGATTTCAAAAAATTCCGCGGGAATTGTGTCCGTTAGTGACAGATAATGCCGCGACTTGAGTGCATTCAAAGGCATAAAGACCTGTTCTACACTTTGCAAGTCGATCATTGCACCTGGCTTGGTGTTAAAACCTATACCTTTGCCAAAGAGTATAATCTCTTTTCCGTCATTCTCAGCAAGCAGCATGCTGGTGTTTAAGGACTTTTTAACTTTCATCTCAGTTCCCGCGGTAGCAAATGATTAACTTAAATCAGTCCCGTTAGTCGCTATAACCTTGCGATACCAATAGAAGGAGTCCTTGCGTAACCGGTTCAACGAACCGTTTCCCTCGTCATCTTGATCTACATAAATAAAACCATAGC
>NZ_SJOP01000062.1 GCF_004331415.1 Kosakonia quasisacchari | reverse complement strand
TGACCTGCTCCCCGTTGATTAATACACACCGATGTTAGTAATGTCTTCACAAGCCACATGAGGACATCCCCATGAAGAAGCGTTTTTCCGACGAACAGATCATCAGTATTCTCCGCGTGGCTGAAGCCGGGGTTTCTGCCCGTGAACTCTGCCGTAAGCACGCCATTTCCGACGCCACCTTTTACACCTGGCGCAAGAAGTATGGCGGTATGGAGGTGCCCGAGGTTAAGCGCCTGAAGTCGCTTGAGGAAGAGAACGCCAGGCTCAAGAAGCTGCTTGCCGAAGCCATGCTGGATAAGGAGGCGCTTCAGGTGGCTCTGGGGCGAAAGTACTGACGACAGGCCAGAAGCGGGAAGCCGTTGAGTTTATGTGTGATGCTACCGGTCTGTCGCAACGTCGAGCCTGCAGGCTTACAGGTTTGTCTCTGTCGACCTGCCGCTACGAGGCTCAGCGTCCGGCGGCTGATGCGCATTTATCAGAGCGCATTATTGAGCTGGCACTGGAGCGCAGGCGTTTTGGCTACCGCCGCATCTGGCAATTACTGCGCCGTGAAGGCCTTCAGGTTAATCACAAGCGCGTGTACCGTCTTTATCATCTCAGCGGGCTGGGCGTAAAACGCAGACGACGTCGTAAAGGACTGGCAACGGAACGTCTGCCGCTGCTCCGCCCGGAAGCGCCCAACCTGACCTGGTCGATGGATTTCGTCATGGATGCACTGGCTACCGGTCGCAGGATAAAGTGCCTGACCTGTGTGGACGACTTCACGAAGGAGTGCCTGACAATTACCACAGCATTCGGGATTTCAGGCGTTCAGGTCACGCGTATACTGGACAGCATTGCACTGTTTCGAGGCTATCCGGCGACAATAAGAACTGACCAGGGGCCGGAGTTCACCTGCCGCGTACTGGATCAATGGGCCTTTGAGCATGGTGTTGAGTTGCGCTTAATCCAGCCGGGCAAGCCAACGCAGAACGGATTTATTGAGAGCTTTAACGGACGATTTCGCGATGAATGTCTGAATGAGCACTGGTTCAGCGATATCGCTCACGCCAGGAAAATCATTAATGACTGGCGGCAGGATTATAACGAGTGTCGTCCACATTCGGCACTGAATTATCAGACGCCATCAGAGTTTGCAGCACGGTGGCGAAATGAAAAATATGAAGATAAACAAACCGACATTACTAACTGACGGTTGTATCTAATACTGGGGGCAGGTCA
>NZ_SJOP01000061.1 GCF_004331415.1 Kosakonia quasisacchari | reverse complement strand
CCGTTTCAGCAGGTTGCCCGGTAAAAACCGGGAAACCGAGGTTCCTTATGGCGATTACGTCACTAAAATATAAATATTTTTTAATCACATAGGATTATATACCGCTAAATTCATATTTAGATGCAATTACTTCAGCATAACTATCGTAACCCATTATTAAATAATGTTTAAGATTCAATCGATTATTTGGATCATAAACCAATCCTTTATCTCTCAGTAATTCAGAGTTAGTAACGCAGTAAACTCCGGGATCCGGGTTTATTCCCGTTTGCTTCCAATAAGTAAGAGGATCATCAATTTTCAGACTAATTTCGTACTCATCATGATTAAACTCGGAAAAGTTCAAAGATACACATTTAACCTCAGCGACATTACTAAAATTAAACGTAACTTCATGATATTTATCATGTCTAAAATCATCCAAACTCTGAACTTCAACCGTTAACTTTACACCATTGGATTCTGTATAAATAACTTCAATATCTGTAGTTGAAATTCTAAAGCTTAACTTTTCTGGTGCTAATATCATAAAAATCCCTCCTAAAATTAGATACATTTACCAATCGTTTTCACAAGGCCCGTACCATCTTTATTCCTTGTTATATTAATACTTCTTGATGGTGGTCGATATTTAATGTCTTCAACCAAGTGTTTAGGAACATGCTCATATGGAACATATATAGCATGTTGAGGGAATTTTCCGGACTCAACTAATGCAGCCAACCCTCTATTGTTTAACGTCACAGCCTTGCCTGTTATCGGATCCGTTGTGTACGAAATAACAAATGTATCAGGACTAATTCTCCCCATCCGAATATCCTCGGCAACATCTAATATTGGTCTTCCCGCGATTGAATCTGCCGCCTGGCTACCAATATTACTAAATTTAGGAGCGATCCTGTTTTGCCCAAAATGCAAATCAGCAGGAAAATCGGTTATTTCGCCGTGAGCAAATGGATCAAAACTACTCAACCCCAGCGGATCCACCCACACCATCGGATCCACCACATACGTGTACGTATTCAACCCACCCAGTAACCCTATCGGGTCCATCTGGGTGTAGCGTCCGCCGCAGGGGTCGTAGTAACGGAAGGTGTTGTAGTGCAGTCCGGTTTCGCGGTCGAGGTACTGGCCCTGGAATCGCAGGTTCTGCGGCACGTCCCAGTCCGCGTTGCTGTTTTCCCGCTCGCTGCGTCCCCAGGTGGTGGAAACGCCCTGCCAGACA
>NZ_SJOP01000060.1 GCF_004331415.1 Kosakonia quasisacchari | reverse complement strand
CCTTTCTTTATCAAAATTTATGAACAAAAGAGATCCGCATGATAGCTGATTGGTTAGCTCCTCTCCTTGTCGACCAGAAAACGGCGCGAATCAGCCCGGCGACAACCCTGCTCAGACAGGGTGATGTACAACAAAAAATGTTTGTGCTGCATGAAGGTATCGCGCGTGCTGTCTGGCATTCGCCCGAAGGGAGCGAGCGCGTAAAGGAGTTTTACTTTCCCGGTGAGTGCTGTTTTCTCTATCTGAGCTGGTTAACGGGTAGCGTGGCGGATTACAGCTTGCAAATGCTGACGCCAGGCGTGCTCAGCGAAGTACCGCTGCGTTTACTGGAAAAGGAAGAACATCAGGCGGTAAAAATAGCGCTCCTGCGCCAGCAACTGATCTTTAAAGAGAAGAAAGAGCAAATGTTTTTGCTCAATAACCCGGAGCAACGCTATCGCTATGTGCAGGCTCATTTTCCGGCATGGGAAGCACAATTAACGCAAAAAGATCTCGCCAGTTATATCGGCATCTCGCCGGTGAGCTTGTCACGGATCCGCGCACGTCTTAACAAAGGTTAACGAAAGCCCGCAGCTCAGCCGCTACCATCACCGCCATCACGCAAGAGAGAAAACGATGATGAACGCTTTTTGGCTGTCGCAAATGCTGGCTGGCTTTTCCTTCATTTTTGATTTGTTGGCGTTTCAGTTTGCCCGGCGGCAGACAACGCTGGCGATACTTGCCGCCTCCACCAGCCTGCTGGCAATACATTTCTGCTTGTTGAATGCGCCCGTTGCCGCAGGTTTGATGGCACTGGCCGCCTGCCGTTATCTCGCTGCCATCATGACCACCGCGCGGAAAATGAAAACGGTGTTTATTGTCGCAACCTGCTTGTACAGCGCGCTAAGCTGGCAGCAACTCGCCGATGTTTTACCGCTACTGGGTAGCTTGCTGATGACCAGCGCAGCCTTTCACCCGGCGGCAAAAAGTATGCGGCGGCTCACCCTCTGCGGTAGCGCCTGCTGGCTGTTGAATAATCTGGTGATCGGATCGCCGGTGGCCGTTGCCATGGAGAGCGCATTCATTCTCAGTACGCTGGTGTCATACTGGCGGCTCCCCCGACTGAGTGGATAAAAAAGCAAAAAAAAGCGCCCGAGGGCGCTCTTTCGACAGTACAGCGTGACTTATTTGTTCAGTTCGGCGGTCATGTGAACCTGGTTGCCGGTATACGCTTCAGTGATCTGGTAAGAAGATGCG
>NZ_SJOP01000006.1 GCF_004331415.1 Kosakonia quasisacchari | reverse complement strand
AGGCGGCGGTGGAGGCGGCACCATTGACGCCATCAATCACACCCGATGGGCGATTAACCACTTCAGCGTGGATAACCAGTCGGGTATCGACATCATTGGTCCGTTTCAGGGCGGCGGCGGAGGCTGTTGCTACAGTGTGCCCGCCCGCTGGAGGCCGGGTATGACGGTGCGTATTGACTGGGAAAGCGGAGAGGCATCCACTGAAGGTTTTCCAGGTTTTGCTGATTACGAAAAATATAAAGCTTGGGAGAAAAAGATGAGCGCTCAGAATCGTCAGCACAGCAAAATCGTCCCGCTTCCCGACTATAACGGCCAGGATGTTTGCGGCATCACCGTGCACTTTTTGCCCTGTGATGACGTGAAGGTGACCACCAGTTGCTACACCTACGGTAGCCCGTCCTACCCGATTAAAGAGCCCATCAGGATGAAGGAGCCAAAAATATGTGCGAGGTAAAGGAAACCGACTTAGCCTGGGCTCCACCGCCCTTTCCGGCGCAGGGACGTCTGCCGACGCAGGCGCTGCAGGTCGGGCAGAGCGGCTATCAGCAGAACAGCGCCGAGCGACTCTACCGCCAGGAGTTGTGCCTCGCAGCCGGACGACGTGTGGAACCGCCGTGCTGTAAGACGCTGCATATCAGTCTGTTTTTCGACGGTACGGGTAATAACCTGAACAATGACCTGATCCTGTCTCCCCCTCCGAAGCATCCGACCAATATCGCGCGGTTGTTTCGCGCGACGATCGGTGATGGCACAGCCGGTGGAGTCCCTGATCAAAAGAGGGTATCGCTGGATGAGGCAAGCGACAGCGGCGGGAAATACTTTAAATTTTATATTCCTGGTGTGGGCACGCCTTTTCCGGAAGTGAACGACCTGGACTATTCCACCATGGGGTTGGTGGGGGCAACGAAAGGCGAAGAACGTATTAACTGGGCACTACTGCGCATTATTGATGTGCTTATGCGTGTGAGTAAAGACCCGAAAAAAAACAGTATAAAGCTGTCAGAAGGGGCCAGCCGTAAATCTATAGGCAAAATGGGTACCAGCTGGAACCGACTATGGTTCGGCGGCAGCCACAACCGCTACGAAGAGTTTAGCCGCTTATTGAATGAGTTAGCCCTCCCGCTGAAGCCAATGCTGACGCAACCGGAGCCGGGCAAGCCTAAGCTGTTAGGTATCAAGTTGTACGTTTACGGTTTTTCCCGCGGTGCAGCCGCTGCGCGTACTTTTGTGCGCTGGCTGAGTGAGCTGCTGCCTCCACCAGCGGCGGAAGGCGAAAATCCCCCGCAATGTCTGCAGATTGGCGCACTGCAGTTGCCCATCAGCGTGGAGTTTCTCGGGCTACTGGATACCGTGGCTTCCGTGGGGGTGGCGCACGTGGTACCGATTGCCGAGGGGCATATGTCCTGGGCGGACGGCACAATGGAGTTGCCGAGCGATGAAACCTATCCGGGGTTGATAAAAAAATGTGTGCATCTGGTTTCGGGCCATGAGCAACGCCTCTGTTTCCCGATGGACTCGTTACGTAGGGCTAACGGCAAATATCCGCCCTATGCCACTGAGGTAGTGTATCCGGGGATGCATTCGGATATTGGTGGTGGTTATCCACCGGGAGACCAAGGGAAGGCGAACGGTAAGGATGATGCGTTATTGCTTTCACAAATAGTTTTGCATGAAATGTATGCTTCGGCGTTTTGCGCCGGTGCCCCATTAAAAATACCCATGGGAGCTTTGCCTGATGATAAGAAGGCAGACAGCTGGCGAGTTATGCCTTTAGACTCTTTGAAAGAATTTCTGCTTCATGGAGATCTTGTCCAAGGATTCAACGCCTGGCGCGAACTCACCCTGAATCTGACCACGCCAGATGAAATCTCCCCTGAAGAAGCATCCCGATACGATCCGCCACGCGCCAGCGGCAGTCTTGAAACCGTTGTTGAAAACCAGATGGCGTGGATCACCGCGTGGCGCATTGATCGCTATGCCAGAGGGTCGATGCTGAAAACCCCCTTCTACCAGCGCGCCAAGAATACCGAAGCGCTGCCCGCCGCGCGTAAGGCGGCAGAAAATAAGCGGGATGAAGAGCAGCAGAAGATTATCGACGCGCGCCAGAAGCAGATTGCAGATCAGCCCGCCGACAAAATGGATGACCTGGTGCTCTATCCTGGCGTCAAGGATTTCGACCCTGTTATGGCGCAGACCCAGCTGTTTGACGCGGCGAAGGAGTTTGGTAAGGATTACAACGACGGCTATCGCATTCCAGAGAACCTGGCACAGGTGGTGCTGGATACCGTACTGCAACCGATGATTTTCGTTCTCAATACCGATGATGAAGCACAGGAATACCGGCGTATGAAGGCGGACGGCAACGCCCGTGTGGCTATTCTCTTCCCCGCCGCCGGTGAGGCCAGTAATGCGGAACAGCCCGCCGGGTTGGTCAGAGCGTTTTTTGACGACCAGTTACATGACTCGCGTGCCTGGTTTATGCAGGCCGCCCTCAATTCGCGTGAGATGTGGACCGGCTACTTCCGCTATCGCATGATTTACTTCAGTGACAAATGTAATAAATCCCTCTCTCCGCTAGTTATTGCCGGGGATCTGGTAGGTTTTGCCACCCTTACCACGGGTGTGGTGCTGAGCTTCAAACAGAAGAGCCTGACCGGCAAGCTGGCAGGGCTGGCCGCCACCGGTGCAGCGCGATCGCTGCAGGTTGACGTATTGGATCTGATGACCCGGGAGCCCGTACCGGAACTGCCTGGCGGGGAACAACTGCGGGCATTTACTCAGGAGCCCGGTGTCGTGGTCGCTCAGCAAAAGGCGCATGTGGCGGAACAGCGACTGGCGCGGGCGCAAGCCGTGATCCCGGCCAACTGGTTTGAGCAAGTTCTGACGGTAAACACCTGAGACAGAGCAAGGAGATGTCAATGAGTAAAGTCATCCGCAAAGGAGACAGCCTGCGGGAATATGGCGGCAAAGTATTAGGGGGACACTATCAGTGCTTTGGCCAGGGATTCGCCTGCAAGGGCGACCCGGTGAGCTGCAACAAACACGGCATGACTTCTATTGCTGAAGGCAGCTTGCGCACCAGGATCGATGGTCAGCCAGTAGCACTGCACGGCCACCGCTGTGCCTGCGGCTGTACGCTGGTCAGCTCTTTTCCTGATTGCGGTATTGATCAGTGAGGCCTGTTCCCGACTATCCGGCATACAGAACGGCCCGTCCGCCCCGCACGGCCACGTGGTTGTCGGTTGCGGCACTACTGGTACTACTCAGCGGCGGTTTCAGCGTACTGCTGCCATCTGCAGAAGGGAAAAGCTCACTGGTTGCTGCCGGTATCCTGGTAGCACTGATGCTGGCAGCTTCAGGCTGGCTGATACGGGTGCTGTACTACCGCGTTAGCGTACACAACGCCGCTTTCTACTCTCAACTGGTGGCATATGAACAACAGCAGTGGTGGGCACAGCATCGACAGCCGTTCTGGTTAAAAGAATACGTCTTGCTGGGGCCAGCGGGCAGATGTTCAACCGACTGGCTGCGTGTGCTTAGTCGTGAACAGCGCCATCCGGAAGAAAAAAAAGAGGGGAGCGGAAGTGCGCTGAGACTGCCCCAAATTTCCGCTACTGACGCTACCGCGCGTGAAAAACGACTGGCGGAGCTACTGGTTATCGAGTGGCAAAAGCAGCGCAGTGAAAACACACTCACTCCACCACTGCGTTGCTACTGGCAGGGATCGGACATCGCCTGGCAGGCATTCCGCGCACAAATGGCCCGCATTTTCCCGGCGATAGCACTGCCATTACGGCCTGAACCCTGGCATGGCGAAGCCAGTCTGGCTGAGATAGCGAGTGACCTCGCGCAAGCCAAATCTGAAGACACTATGCTAATCGCGGGGTGTCAGGTGGTCGTAGCATCCTCGAAAACAGCACTTCCCGCCGGGGAGTCTGCCGTACTGTGGTTGGCCGGGCGGAACGGGCCGGTGCAACTGACGCGCGGCGAAACCTTTTCGGCAGAAAAAGGGGACGCATTACTCAGTGTGTCCACCCGTGCGCTGGAACAGAGCGAACTGCAAGAACCCCCTGAGGCCAGTCTCCTGTTTTCCCGGTCTGGTCTGGAGAAGCTGTCGCACAATGGCTGGAACGTTAGCCAGTATCAGCAGGATGCCAACTGGGGTGATATCGGCGATATGGACGCGCTGATCGTTTTATCGCTGTCGGCAATCTACGCTGCGCACTACCAAAAACCGTGTGGCTGGATTGCTCACGACCCGATGAACACCCTCGCAATTGGAATTGTAAAACCTGATGGACAACGTCAATAAACCTGCTGTCATCTCTGTGGCAGCCACGGCAACGGTCTGTATTGCTGTGACCACTCTCCTGGTATTACTGGGCGCGCTGGCATGGTGGCTGTGGGCGACTGAACGTTCAACGCAATGGGAAACGCTGCGCCCTCTTATTGCCGCTGGTTTTATTGCCTGGGGGGTTGCGCTCAGCCTGCTGATGCTGGGGTTCATTGTCTTTCGATTGCTGATTAAAGACAAGGTTGGCCCGTTAGCATCTCCTAAGCGTAAACCAGCAAAGGTAACCGGGCGCGAAACCGTTTATGCACCGCTGAAAAAATACCTCCGCTTGCGCTATAGCCTGTTCTGGCGCCGCAAAGTCCGCTTGCTGCTGTTGACCGGTGATGAAGACGCGATTGAACAACTGGTTCCCGGCTTGCAATCCCACCAATGGCTGGAGGGCAATAGAACCGTTCTGATTTACGGCGGTAGCCTGACAACGGAACCAGATAGCGAAAAATATGCCGCCCTGCGCAAACTGCGCCGGAGCCGTCCGCTAGATGGCATTATTCGGGTGATACCACAGGCGCTATACCTGACACCACAGATAAGCGATAACGATTTACGCGGGCTGGAAAAAATCAGCGAAATGTTGCGTTACTCTGCCCCGGTCTGGCTGTGGCAACTGTGCGACAGCGTCTGGTCGCAGGCTCTGCGCACTGAGCAGGTAGTGGGCGCTCATTTTCCTCTGCGCGCCCAGGCAGACGATGTTACCCGCCAGCTTGAACTGCTGTTACCGGAATTGCGGGCTCAGGGAGTAAGTCAGGTCATGGAGAGCAATAACCACGACTTTTTATTGCGTCTGGGTCAGCACCTGAAAGAGGGCGGTATCATCCGCTGGGCTCATCAACTGATGCCGTGGTTGTCAGTCTCTCAGCAGCGTATTCCGTTACGGGGTCTGATGTTCAGCCAGCCAGGAACTAAATCACCAGATTCGCCTAAGAACATCGTTACTCTCGCTGATGAGAATTTTATCCCTGAATCGCAGCGTAATGCTCTGAGCCTGTCGGTAACCTGGCAGGGTGTGGTTAACGATTGTACCCGTGTAAATGGTCGCCGCATCGGGCTACCACGGGAACGGATGCTTGCATGGGGCATCATGGCTGTGATGGGCATATGGGGTGTCGGTCTGCTGATCTCTTTTGCACTAAACTACGGGCAGATTTCGTCAGTGGCAGGAAAAGCGCGCTACCTGGTGGAGCATCCTTCCGTTTCCGATTATCAACTGACGGCATTACATGAACTGCGAAACGACGCTGGTCGCCTGCAACGTCATGTTAATAAGGCGACGCCCTGGTATCAGCGTTTTGGGCTTGATCACAGCCAGCAACTGCTAAACGCAGTACTGCCGTGGTATGGCGTAGTGAACAATCGTCTGATTCGGGACCCGGCAAGCACCGCTTTGTTACAAAAGCTCGCAGCGCTGACCAATTCAGCACCAAACAGCGATCGGCGTATGCAACTAGCGAAGCCCGGTTATGACCAGCTAAAGGCCTGGCTTATGATGTCACGCCCGGACAAAGCGGATGGTGCATTCTTCGCCGAGGTTATGAGGCGTGTGCAACCCACTCGCCCTGGTATCTCCACTGGTCTGTGGCAAAGCCTGGTCCCGGATCTGTGGGCATTCTATATCACTGAGCTACCACAGCAGCCCATGTGGAAAATCACCCCGGATGCATCTTTGGTCAATCAGAGTCGCCAGGTGCTGTTGCAGCAGATTGGTCGCCGCAACGCTGAAAGCACGTTGTACGAAAACATGCTCAAATCAGTACGCCGCAACTTTGCCGATGTTTCCCTGGAAGACATGACCAGTGGCACCGATGCCCGCCGTCTCTTTACGACCGATGAGGTGGTGCCTGGCATGTTCACTCGCCAGGCATGGGAAGGGGGTATTGAGCAGGCTATCGAGAAGGCTGCGAACTCGCGCCGCGATGAAATTGATTGGGTATTGAGCGACAGTCGCAAAGCTGTTTCCGTAGATCTGTCACCGGAAGCGCTGAAGGCGCGTCTGACCCAACGTTACTTCACTGATTTTGCAGGTAGTTGGCTGCGTTTTCTTAACAGCCTGCAACTTAACCCAACGCACAATATTGCCGATGTCACCGACCAACTGACGCTGATGAGTGATGTGCGGCAGTCGCCGCTTATTGCTCTAATGAATACGCTGGCCTTGCAGGGGCAGACCGGTGAGCAGCGCGAGGGGCTGTCCGATTCCATTATTAAATCGGCGAAAGAGTTAGTTGGCAGCCACGATAAACCGGTGATCGATCAGCGTGCGGCAGGTTCGCAGGGACCGCTGGATGAGACCTTCGGACCGCTGCTGACCCTAATGGGAAAAAACAAAGACAGTAACGTAATGTCTGCGGATAACTCGCTCAGTCTGCAGACGTATCTAACCCGTATCACCCGTGTGCGTCTGCGGTTGCAGCAGGTAGCGAGTGCATCTGATCCTCAGGAGATGATGCAGACGCTGGCACAGACCGTATTTAAGGGTAAAAGCATTGATCTGACCGATACCCAACAGTACGGCAGCCTAATGGCAGCAAGCCTCGGGGAAGAGTGGAGCGGATTTGGCAACACGATGTTTGTGCAGCCGTTGGCCCAGGCATGGGAAACGGTGTTGCAACCGTCAGCAGCCAGTCTGAACGATCGCTGGAGTCGTGCGGTGGTGGCTAACTGGCATACGGCTTTTGATGGTCGTTTCCCCTTTACGATGAGCAAGAGTGATGTATCCCTGCCAATGTTGGCCGAGTTTATCCGTAAGGACAGCGGTCGCATCGACCAGTTTCTGACTACTGAGCTCAACGGCGTACTACACAAAGAGGGGAATCAGTGGGTAGCGGACAATACGCATAGCCAGGGGCTGATGTTTAATCCGGCCTTTCTCAGCGCCGTTAATCAGTTGAGCCAGTTGTCGGATATTTTGTTCACTGATGGTGGTCAGGGAATAAGTTTTGAACTGCAGGCACGCCCGGTACCGCAGGTAGTTGAAACCCAACTCACTATCGATGGACAAAAACTGCATTATTTTAACCAAATAGCTGACTGGCAATCTTTCCGTTGGCCGGGCGATACCTGGAAACCTGGGACTATGCTGACCTGGACCACTATCAACGCTGGTCCGCGTCTGTTTGGCGATTACAGCGGAACCTGGGGGTTTATCCGCTGGCTGGAGCAGGGCAAACGGCAACAACTTGACCGCAGCCAGTGGATGATGAGCTTTATCGCTCCTGATGGTAGAACACTGCAGTGGATATTGAGGACGCAATTGAGCAGTGGTCCGTTGGCGCTGTTGGCCTTACGCAACTTTAACCTGCCTGACCAGATATTCAGTATAAATGCTTCTGCGACCTCAAATACCCTGGTCACTGCAGAGAGTACAACCATGGATGGAATAGAATAATGGCGACATTACAAAGCGTACTTTACGCCTGTGGTGCTGATGAAAAAACGTTACTGAGCAGTGCCAAATTGCGCAGTGCGGAATGGGAGCGCTGGCTGGAGCCTGTTAGCGAAAGTGAGCCAACCGGAGAAGATCCTGGATACGATGATGATTTTCAGCACATTCGTGAGGAGGTCAACAAACTTTCCGGTATTGATACAGGCCTGATTTGCGAGCTGGCTGAAAAGTTGCTGACCAGCGTCTGCAAGGATCTGCGCGTTATCACCTTCTATATCTGGGCGCGTCTGCATCAGGATGGTGAGCCCGGATTTGCACAGGGAATTGAGCTTCTGGCGGCAATGCTTGAGCGGTTTGGTTCCAGGCTACACCCATGTCGAGCCCGGAGCCGCAGAACAGCTCTGGAGTGGCTTGGTAGTAGCCGCGTGACTGACAGCCTCTCTCTGTACCCGGAGGTGGATATATCCCTTATGCAGCGCATCACAGGTGGTCTGCTTCTGGCGGAACAGTCGTTTCAGACGTTTGATGAAGATGCCCGCCCTGAGCTTGGGGGGCTCTATCAGGTTCTGGACAATCGCCTGGTACAGAATGGCGGTGCCAATAGTCTGGTACCGCAAACCAGTCGTGAAGAGACGACTCAAGTAACGTCGATGGTATCGTCAGCCCCCGCGATGAATGGCGTAACATCAGGGCGTGATCTGCTCGATCAGGCCAGAGTGCTGGCGAAATATCTTCGCGATCAACCGGGCGGCTGGCTGGCCGGGCATCATCTGCTAAAAAGCGTCCGCTGGGATACTCTGGTTGAACTCCCTCCGCTTGATGCCGCCGGACGTACCCGCCTGGTCCCGCCCAAACCAGACAACAAAGCACATCTCAAGCGCTTGTATCTCCAAAAAAGCTGGTCTGAACTGCTGGAGCATACCGATACTTTACTGGCGCAGGGCGTCAATCATCTGTGGCTGGATATGCAGTGGTATGCCTGGCACGCGTTGGTGAAAATGGATAATAACTGTGTGCGATCAGACATTCTTTGTCGTGATCTTAAGGGGTTGTTAGCCCGTCTCCCGGGTCTGGAAGCGCTGGCCTTCAGTGACGGAACCCCCTTCGCCGATGAAGTGACCCTGAACTGGATAAACGAAAACGTGCTGGATGAGATGCCCGGATGGAAAGATGAATCAGTGTCAGCTGCGGCGGCTGGTAGTGATGATGTGCTGACGCTGGAGCCGGAAGTCCTGGCGAAAGCAGACAGCGAAGGCATCGATGTCTCACTCGGCTGGCTCCAGACCCAGCCCGGCTACACTTCCTTACGCGACCGCTGGTTGATACGCCTGCTGATGGCTCGGGTGAGTGAACAGTATGGTAAAAACGAAATGGCACTACATCTGCTAAGTGAGCTTGATAACAGCGCCCGTAATCTAACGCTGGAACAGTGGACGCCAGAGCTGCTGTTCGAAGTCAAAGCCCGCAGGTTGAAACTGTTACGGAGCAAAGCTGGTCGTAGTGAAGCAGATAAAACGCGCCTGCAGCCCGAAATGGACACTTTATTATCCGGGCTTATTTCATTGGATCCTGCGCGGGCTGCGGTGCTCTGCAACTGAGCACCTTCAACGGCTACAACAGACTGATACGGCTAAAGTTACTTCCCGGTTCTGGGGGGCACCAATATTGGTGTAGCTGCTGATGGTGCGAATGGTTATAGGTTATTTGGCAAGGTGATTACTCACGAATGCGGTAGGGGGCTGTTGGCAGCATTCAGGCTGCGGGATCGCAAATGATTCCGTCCGTGAGCGTATTATCGTAGGTTCTGTTGTCTTTGCATTTTTGTATATATCTGAACTGGATAGTGAAAAGGTATATATCATGCTCCGACTGCCTGGATAGATACCTTGAATGGCAACGGAGTATGTATTCCCTCCAGCAATTTGTGGTGAGTCAGCTAATTACTTGCATCCATATTTACACTTTCAACAGCACCCTCTTCATTACCCTATCGAATTTTAAATACTGAACATTCAGCAATGAGTTAGCAGAAATTATTATGGATGATTTAACCCTGCGTTATTACGACGCTGAAATGCGTTACCTGCTGGAAGCAGGTGAAGAGTTTGCCCGTGCTCATCCTGAGCAGGCGGCAATGCTTAACCTCAATAAAGCAGGTGCCCGTGACCCCTATGTGGAACGCCTGTTTGAGGGCTTTGCTTTCCTCATCGGGCGGCTGCGCGAGAAGCTCGACGATGACCTGCCGGAGCTAACCGAAGGATTGGTTAGCCTGCTGTGGCCACATTACCTGCGCACGATACCGTCGATGTCCGTGGTGGAGTTCACTCCCGACTGGCGTGAAATGAAAGAGCAGATGCGTATCGTCAAAGGCTTCGAGGTGAACTCGCGGCCGATCGGTGAAAAGGGTACCCGCTGCCGGTACACCACCACCAAAGAGATCACCCTTCAGCCGCTGTCGCTTGAGCACGCAAGTCTGATAACCGATCCTGATGGCCGGTCGGTGATTACGCTGCGCTTTAACTGTAGTCAACTTGCAGACTGGAGCCGTATCGATCTCAGCCTGATCCCGTTTTACTTCAATGCTGACACACCGCTGGCCTGCGCCATGCATGAAGCTTTTACCATGAATATTGGCCGTCTGTGGTTGCGGATGTCGGGTGATGTAGAGAGAAGACCACTTGACGGGTATTTCACCGCTCTCGGGTTTGGTGATGACGACGGTCTGTGGCCGAAGGGGGAGAGTAGTTTCAGTGGCTATCAGTTGCTACTGGAGTATTTCACCTTTCGCGAGAAATTCATGTTCACCGGGCTGCGAGGGCTGGAGGCCGTCACCTTTCCGGCTGATCTCTCCTGGTTTGAAATAGATGTGGTCCTGGCTGAGCGCTGGGAGCATGACTTCAGCTTCACTGAAAAGCACTTGCGTCTCAACTGTGTGCCGGTGATCAACCTGTTTCCGCTGGAGTCAGACCCGCTGACACTCGACGGATTGCAGACGGAATACATGTTGCGCCCGATGCGTGTGCAGGATGGTCACACAGAGATTTATGCGGTGGATTCGGTGATGTCATCCAGCCAGCATACCTACGTCCCCTTCACGAGCTTCCGCCACAAGGGGGGAATGATGCGCCATGAGGCGCCGGAATATTACTGGCACACCCGTGTGCGTCGTGGTCCATCCGGGTTGCATAACACCTGGCTTATTCTCGGTGGTGAAGCCTTTGATAACCATACCATCCCGGAAGATGAAAGCCTTTCTCTGACGCTCACCGGCACCAATGGTCAACTGCCTCGCCGCTCGCTGCAGAGCACCGTGCTCGACACGGTGATGAAAACTACCTCGGTCAGCATTGCTGTTCGCAACCTTTGCGCCCCGACGCTTCCCTGTTATCCGCCGGCACAGGACAGGTTTCACTGGCGTGTACTCAGCCACCTCGGCAGCGGGTTCCTTTCGATGATGGATAATGCCGACGTGCTGCGTGGCACCCTTGCGTTGTATGAGTGGACCAACCGTGAGATGAACCGCCGTCGTCTGGAGAGCATCATCGATGTGAAACACAGCGAAACTGAGCGCTTTGAGCAGGGCTACCTGGTGCGCGGTGTACAGATAGAAGTGATGTTGGATAGCCACGGTTTTGCCGGGCGTGGCGACATCTGTCTGTTCGGCGAGATGCTGAGTCGCTTCTTTGCGCTCTACACCGACATTTACCTGTTTAATCGCCTGATTATTATTCTGCAACCGACCGGAGAACGTCTGGAATGGGAAGAGAAGCACAATCGCCGTATTCCCGGCTGACCGCGCGGCTGGAGTCTGACCTCAACCGGATCAATTTCTATCGTTTCTGCCAGCTACTGGAGAAACTGAATCCGGACAAGCCGTTGATGGGTTCAACCAGCCACCCGGCAGATGACCCGGTGCGCTTTGCGCCGCATCCAGGGATGGGCTTTCCGGTCAGTGAGCTGAAGGCGATTGAATACAATGAACACGATGACAGCAAACCGCCGATCATCCGTGCCACGTTTATGGGATTGTACGGCGTAGATTCCCCTCTGCCGACGGCATATCTCGATGATATTGCCCAGCGTCGGGAAGGACATGAGGCGCTGCAGGGTTTCCTGGATATCTTTAACCACCGCATTCTGACGCAGTTCTACCGCATCTGGCGCAAGTATTCTTATCCGGCCACGTTTGAACGTGGTGGCACCGACAATATCTCACAGTCATTGCTGGGGCTGGTGGGGCTGGGTATTCCCGGCACGGCTGAACATATTGCCACGCCAGTATCACGCTTTCTGGCTCTGCTTGGCGTGTTGCGTCAGCCGGGTAAAACCCAGGAGGGGATACAGGCACTGGTTAGCTTGCTGGCTCCGGATACCACTGTGCAGGTCAGCCCTTACTGTCTGCGCCCGATAGATGTGAGTAAGCCTCTGGGCTTTTACGGAGATGAGGATTTTCTGCTGGATGGCAATACGCCGCTTGGCGACGAAGTGCTGGATGCCAACAGTCAACTGCTGATTGCTCTTTCCACGGATAACGAACAGGAATCGCAGGGCTGGAGGCCGGATGGCCTGCTGTATCAGGATTTGCTGGTTATGCTGCGGGTATACCTGGGCTGGCGATTCAGGGCAAAAATTACCCTGACCATTTGTAGCCGCCTGCTGGCTTTCATGCCGTTGGGCGAAGGCACTTTCTGGCTTGGGATAAACGGCGTACTCGGTGTGGAAGGTGATGAACTTCCGGACGATATCCCGCAGAGCTTTACGATAGAGTTGGGCTACTACACAGGACTGGAACCTGCGAAAACACAACAAGGAAACCGACGTGTTACGTACAAATTTAACTAAGGTCGCGTTCTGGCTACTGCCTGTGCTGGTGTTCAATCTGGCGGGCTGCGGGGTGACGCAGGGCATCACGGATGGCACCAAATCGGCATTTAACGCCGTGTTCTACAAAAAGATTAAGGTACTACACCTGGATTTCACTGCTCGTGAAGCACTGAACACTGATGCCCGTGAGAACAACGTGCTGTCTGAATCGGTTCTTGTGCGGATTTATCAGCTCAAAGACAACAAAACCTTCGACCAAAGTGTGTACCAGCAGCTACTGAAAGACGGTGAAAAGATTCTCGGAACTGATCTTTTGGCTACCCGCGATGTCGTGCTTAAACCGGGCGGAGACGTGCTGCTCGATATGCCATTGGAAAAGGACGCGAATTACGTGGCCGTGGCCGGATTGTTCCGGCAACCCGATCTGGTGAAAAATACATGGAAGTTGAAGATAAACCGTGAAGAACTCGATCCGGATACCCCCCGGGTGGTTGAAGCCGGGAATAACTCTATCAGGCTGCTACCGGTAAAGGACGAATAATGCCTCAGAGCCAAAACTCTCCTTCTTTATATGAAATGCTCACCGGCAATTTCGCCGGTGGCCTCAACCTTCAGCAGGTCAATGAAGAAAATCAGGTCATACTTTCCGTACTGGACAATATGCAGCGCGTTATTAACTGTCGTGCAGGCACATTGGCGCACCTGCCGGACTATGGACTGCCTGACATGACCAAAATCCTCGAGGGCATGCCGGGGACGGCGCATGTACTGATGGGAACCCTCTCCTCCGTCCTGCTCAAATATGAGCCACGCCTGAAAAAAATCGCCGTTGTACTGCTGGAGCAGGAAGTCCCCGGGGAACTGCGTTATGCCATAGACGCTGAACTCAAAGATATTGGCCTGGTGCGTTATGGCACAGATTTTAAACCCGAAGGGCGGGTTCTGTTGCGACACCTTAAGCAACAGCAGTATCTCTAAACGATAACCCGTACGTAAGGCCAGGGAAGATAGTGTTCGTAAAATCACAGTTCCTGCAAAAGTGACCGTCCCGACAATCTCTCCGCTTCGTTCATCAGTGAGCGCCTGGCTGATATCGCTACATTTCGCCAGTGAATGAAGCCGTGTCAGGAACAGGTGGAAGAGTGGCTGATGCATAAGAAATACAGCGTCACGCAGAAGATACGAACAGATAAAGAGCTTGAGCGCCAGCGTTTGTAGCTTGAACAAAAATTCAGGACATACATCAGCAATATCTTGTGCCAAATCCATTTCCCACCGCGCAAAGCACGGCTTGCATATGCGATCTCAGATATGAGCTCCTTTGCTGACAATGCCTTCAAAACCTTCCGTTCTATACAAGTTAATTGGATATCTGGTCATGAATGACATTTCCCCCCGTAAAATCAAAACCGGTAGCGACCCGCGTACCCTGCCGGATTATGCCACCCTGCGCGATGAACTGAGCAAACTGACCCATCCGGCACGCCCGGACGTGAACTGGCGATATGTAGAAAAGCTCTGTCTTTCACTATTTGAGCAAAATGGCGTGGAGCTGCAGACGGTCGCCTGGTACACGCTTACCCGAACGCAACTGGCCGGATTATTCGGTCTGAATGAAGGCCTGGCAATACTGGAGGCCCTCATAAGTCATCAGTGGGGAGCGCTCTGGCCGCAGCCTGTACACGCCCGCATGGAAATTCTCAGCAATCTGAGCCAGCGCCTGCAGCAACGGATGCGCGCGCTACCGCTAAACTACAGCGACCTCAGCCAGTTGTATCGAGCGGAGCAACTGCTTACGAGTCTCGGCGCGGTGCTACAGCGCCTGGAGCTTAAACATCTCAGTCAGTTCGACACATTGCGTACGCTGATACACAACAGTGCCATCAAGATGGAAAACAGTGATGATGTATCCGGCTCAGGTGCAACCATTCAGACTGGTATCATGCTGCCTGCGACAGTAATGAATGGCGCAGAAGTATTAAGTGATGCTCTGCCTGGCATTCCTGTGACAGAAAAGAATGAACCGGCCAACACGGCAAAGTGGGTTTATGTGGCACAGCCCGAACATCAGCCGAATGTGGATGTGCTGGCGGCGATACCGGTACAGGGTAAAAAGTGGAAATCCTTTGCCGCCGGGATGTGCTCTATGCTGGTGATCAGTGCGGCAACGGTGTGGGGCTGGCATGTCTTACGCCGGCCTGATCCGTTACAGGCTCAGCTTGCTGCATCGCTGGCACCGTTACCCGCAACACTCACGCCCGCGCAACTTGATACGCTGTATCAGCACGCTCCCATATCGCAACCCTTGATCGCAGACACGCAGCAGCAGCTCATGCGCTTAGGCCAGTTGCCACCTGACTGGAATATTAACTACAGCCGTCAATTGGTCGAACAGGCTCAGTCGCTCTGGCCTGAGCAGGCGAAACCACTGGCACAGCAGTGGCTTCGGCAATTGAACGCTGCCAGCATACCAACAGAAAATCTGAATGGCTGGCATCAAGGGATGACGAAGTTACAGCAACTGAGTAACCAACTGAGTGGGCTGGATGGGCACAAGGGTAAGTACATGACGGTCAGTGAGCTGAAGTCATCCGTCTTTGGCATGATGACCAGCTTTCAGCAGACTGAACCGACGGAGGAACAGCTTCGTCAGATTCATCTTTTGCCAGTCGGCTCTCCTCTGCGGCAGCAACGCATCCGGCAACTGGAACAGTATCTCCGGTCACAGATTTATACACTGGGGCAGATTAAAAACAGCACACCTGTAACGGAGTTGCTGCACGAATAATCGGCAAATCACAGCACCCTCTGAACGAGTAAAGAAACAACTTTTGGTGAGGATAATTATGGCCGGTTCCCCATACAGAAGATTGCGCCACATTTGGCAGAGTTATAAGTACCGTCACGTGCAGGAAACGGTGTAGCAAGAACGATCTCTTGCCCGTGGTTGGAGATGAGCTTACTGCACTGATTTTGGGGCAGGGTCAATTTGGCCGGGAGCTCAAAAAGCGCATGGAACTAAGGCGGGCTATTTAGAGTATCTCTTAAAGCAAAAAACCGCCTTTTGCGCGAGTTCTTCAGAAATAGTCGTGCCTGACTCAGACCCGCAAGGAGTTGAACAGCGCGCTTGTCGCGCTGGCTCCGAAGGGGGAGCCGCTTGCGGCGAATATTCGAACGCAGTTCGATGGAGAGTCCGCATCCCCAAAAGCAAAAACCCAGCCATAGGCTGGGTTCTCTGAATAAGTGGTGCCCGGACTCGGAATCGAACCAAGGACACGGGGATTTTCAATCCCCTGCTCTACCGACTGAGCTATCCGGGCAACGGGCCGCATTAAACCTGATTCGCTGCGCTCCGTCAACGAAATTTCTTCAATTCGTTGCGGACTGCACAATCTATCACCACTTTGCACATAATGCACGTTCGCTCAGGCAAAAAATGCTGTCCACAGGGCAGAAATCGGCATCGCAATCACCAGTGCGGGTAGCATATTCGCCACGGCAAACATCTTAATGCCGCAGATGCGCAACCCGGTCGCCAGTAGCAAGATGCCGCCAACGGCGGTGAAATCACCCATCATTGCGGGCGTGGTCAGCGGCAGGATCAGCGTTGCGCAGGTGGCGAGGGTAAGCTGGATAATCAGCATCGGCACGGAGATCATCGCGACAGCAAAACCGAGTGAAGTGGCGAAGATCACGGCGGTAAAGAAATCGAGAAAAGCTTTGGCGATAAGAATACTCGGATCGCCGGTCATCCCTTCACGCATGGCGCCAAAAATCCCGGTACCGCTGGCGCAGAACAGAATAATGATTGCCACCAGGCTCTGAATAAACGACTCGTGAGCGCTGTTGGCATCACCGTCTTTGCGTTTTTGCAGCAGGTTTCGTAGCGCGTTGACGCCACCGCTGATGCCGCGCTCAACATAACAGAGCTCGCCAATTAACGTACCGACCAGCGTGGCGAGCACCATTACGGGCAAATTCACGCATTTGATCACCAGCAAAATACCGAGACCCAGCGACGCAAGACCGAAAATCGAAGGCATTGAGGAACGGATGCGCTCGGGCAGGCGGTGGCTGAGCAACGCGCCAAGGGTACCGCCAATCAGTACCGCGGCGGCGTTAATAAAAGGACCTGTAAGCACGAGTCACTCCTGTGTTTCATATAACTGAATAATATGCCGTGTAGAATAGCATTTTTATGCGCAACCACGCCCGGCCTGGTTGCGCCTCTTTGGGAAAGGTGACATGATTGCGCGAATTTTATTCCACCTAACGGGAGCTGTCTGATGACGTACATCGCCGCTGTTTATCATGCGCTTTGCACCTGCATACAGTCGGGTGCCCGTGTCATTTTACCCCATACTTTTCTCACCATGCGGTGAGGGTAACGCACGCTCACTGTAGGACAACAGTAAGATCAGAAGCTGTCTGCTTTTACTGATGTCTGGCGGTCGGAGCTGGTTCCAGTCAGACACGTTCGTTGGGCGAGGCAACTGCTTTGTCCGGGGTCTTTTACTCCCCTGAAACGGGTATTCGTGCTTATGAAATCAATGAAAATTGCCGTCAGCCGCGAGCTGATATCTGCGCTTTCCACCCACCGCGAAGTGGTGACGCTGGAGAGTACCGATTTTACGGATGTTGCGGCAGTCGTCATGACATTAGCGGAGAGTCGCAGCGGCATTCTTGCGTTGCTCAAACGGACGGGGTTTAACCTGCCGGTTTTTTTATTCACTCAAGAGCCGGAGACCACGCCGCAAGGTGTGACAGCGGTGATCGGCGGTAAAGATCAGGATTGGCTGGAGCTGGAAACCGCTGCCTGTGACTATGAAGATAATCTGCTGCCGCCATTTTTCGATACGCTGCGCCAGTACGTCGAAATGGACAACAGCACGTTTGCCTGCCCCGGCCATCAGCACGGTGAGTTCTTTAAAAAGCACCCGGCGGGCCGCCAGTTTTACGAATTCTTCGGCGAGAACGTTTTTCGCGCCGATATGTGCAACGCCGACGTCAAGCTTGGCGATTTGCTGATCCACGAAGGTTCGGCCAAACATGCGCAGAAGTTTGCCGCGAAGGTGTTCAACGCCGATAAAACCTATTTTGTTTTGAATGGCACCTCTGCCGCCAACAAGGTGGTGACCAACGCGCTGTTAACGCGGGGCGATCTGGTGCTGTTCGATCGTAATAATCACAAATCCAACCATCATGGCGCCTTGATCCAGGCCGGTGCAACGCCGGTCTACCTGGAAGCGGCGCGTAACCCGTTTGGTTTTATTGGTGGCATTGACGATCACTGCTTTGATGAAACTTACCTGCGTGAACTGATCCGCGAAGTCGCGCCGGAAAAGGCAGATCAGCCGCGTCCGTTCCGCCTGGCGGTGATCCAGCTTGGTACTTACGATGGCACGATCTACAACGCACGGCAGGTGATCGACAAGATCGGCAGCCTGTGCGACTACATTCTGTTTGATTCGGCCTGGGTAGGATACGAGCAATTTATCCCGATGATGGCGGACTGCTCGCCGCTGCTGCTGGAGCTGAACGAGAACGATCCGGGCATTTTTGTCACCCAGTCGGTGCATAAACAGCAAGCCGGGTTTTCACAAACCTCGCAGATCCACAAAAAAGATAACCATCTGCGCGGGCAGGCGCGTTTTTGTCCGCATAAACGGCTGAACAATGCCTTTATGCTGCATGCGTCAACCAGCCCATTTTACCCGTTGTTTGCCGCGCTGGACGTTAACGCCAAGATCCATCAGGGCGAGAGCGGGCGTCGTCTGTGGGCAGAATGCGTGGCGCTGGGCATTGAAGCGCGCAAAGCGATCATCGCTAACTGTAAGATGATCAAACCTTTTGTGCCGCCGGAAATCGCCGGGCGACCGTGGCAGGATCACCCGACAGAAGTGATCGCCCGCGAGCGGCGCTTCTTCAGTTTTGAGCCGGGCGATAAATGGCACGGTTTTGAAGGTTATGCGCACGAGCAATATTTTGTTGATCCCTGCAAGCTGCTGCTGACTACGCCGGGCATCGACGTGGAAACCGGGGAATATACTGAGTTTGGCATTCCGGCCACTATTCTGGCGCACTACCTGCGTGAAAATGGCATTGTGCCAGAGAAGTGCGATCTCAACTCGATCCTGTTCCTGCTGACGCCGGCTGAAAGCGCCGAGAAGATGGCGCAGCTAGTGGCGATGCTTGCCCAGTTCGAACAACATATTGAAGATGACACGCCGCTGGCCGACGTGCTGCCCACCATCTTTAACAAGTATCCGGTGCGTTATCGCGACTACACACTGCGTGAGCTATGCCAGGAGATGCACGATCTGTACGTGAGTTTTGACGTAAAAGATCTGCAAAAGGCGATGTTCCGCAAAGCCAGCCTGCCAGCGGTAGTAATGAACCCGCAGGATGCCAATAGCGAGTTTATTCGCGGCAATGTTGAGTTGGTGCGTATCAGTAAGGTGGAAGGGCGCATCGCTGCCGAAGGCGCGCTGCCCTATCCACCGGGCGTGCTCTGCGTGGTGCCGGGAGAAGTGTGGGGCGGTGCGGTGCAGCGCTATTTCCTCGCGCTGGAGGAGGGGGTCAATCTGCTGCCAGGCTTTTCACCGGAACTGCAGGGGGTTTATTCCGAGACCGATACCGACGGCATCAAGCGCCTGTTCGGTTATGTACTGAAGTAGTTTTTTGGCCCCTCATCCAGACGCGATGAGGGGTAGTCTCATGCGGCAACGCGGCGGTACATACGCCTCGGGTGACCAATTTTCCCGTACTGCATCTCCACCGCCAAAAAACCGGCTTCCACACAGTGTTCAAGATAGCGTCTGGTAGTGGTTTTACTTAGCCCCGTTTCGTTCACCACTTCATCGACGGAGAAACAGCGCGCGATCTCGTCGGCAAACAGCTTCTGAATCAGCGCCAGTGTACTCTCTTCAATACCTTTACTGCCGTTATCCTGGCGGAAATTCTTTGCCTGTAACTGGTAAAGCGAGTCCACATTCTGCTGGTCGACAATTTTCCACACCCGCTGCTGCTCGGCGAATTGCACAAAGCGCTCCAGCGACTGGCTCAGCCGCTTCCACGACACGGGTTTGAGAATATAATCGAACGCGCCATTGCGGATCGCCTGGCTACAGGTGTCCATATCGCTGGCGGCGGTAATAAAAATTACCGAGCAGTTTGCCTGAATAATCTGCGGATCGTTGATAAGGGTAATGCCTTTACCATCCGGTAAGTAGTTATCCAGCAAAACTAGTTGCGGCTGCGTGTTGCTCAATAATTCGCGCGCTTCGGCAAGTGACGAGGCAATACCAACCAGGCGCAGGCGTGGGTGTCTGCTGACCAGTTCCGCATTAAGCTGCGCAAGCGTGTTTTCATCTTCTACTATCAGCACGTCTATCAGTTCATGTTGCATAATTCTGATCTTCCAGGGTCGGCACGGGACGCAGTACGTTGCCCGTTTCAGGAATAAACAAAGAGAAAATCGTGCCGCGAGGCTCGTTAGCGGAGACCTCAATCGATCCGCCCACTTGCGTAACATAGCTGGCTATCAGGTACAGACCGATACCGTGATCGCCACTGCGCTTGGTGGTCATCCCGCGTTCAAAAATGTGATCGCGAATCGACGGGTCAATACCGATACCGCGATCCGCCACTTCAATAATCAATTCCCGTTCGTTCAGCAAAATCAACACTTCCACTGGTTCATGCGGCAACGCGGCACGCTGGGTCGCTTCAATGGCGTTATCCAGCAGGTTGCCGATGATCGAGATGATTTCCGCTTCACCCAATAACCGGCATGGTCTGTCCATCTGACACAGGGGATCAAAGGCCAGTTCTACACCTTTTTCACGGGCGCGCGCCGCTTTACCCAGCAGCAAGCCGCACAGCGTCGGCGAGCTAAATCGCGAAGAGATAAAGTCCAGCAGCTCCTGTGCATGCTCTGACTGTGCCTGAATGTAACGCACGGCTTCATCGTAGCGCTCCATATGCAGCAGCCCAGAGAGCGTGGTCATTCGGTTCAGTTGCTCGTGGCGCATAACGCGCAGGTTATCAACATAGCGTTTCACCTGGCTTAGTTGCGCACTCAGCGTATCTATCTCGTTGCGATCGCGAAAGGTGATCACCCAACCCTGCAATTTATCTTCCAGCATGATGCGCACCCGGCTGGCGATGACTGTCAGCTGGTTGAAGCGGCAAATCTCGTCATGTGTGTCATTTTCCAGCATGACCGAGCGTACGAAAAATGGCACCGGGGAGATAACCTCACTTATATTTTGCCCTCGCAGTGCGCGAGTAGGCTGGCTTAACCCCAGTAATTTGCGGGCTGCCTGATTGATCACTTCGATGCGCAGATCGCTGTCGATAGCGATCACCCCCTCGTAGATCGACTCCATCATCGCCTTCTGTTGGCGCACCAGCAGGCCAATTTCCCTCGGCTCAAGGGAGAAGATCTGTTTTTTAATGCTGCGGGTAAAGAACCAGGAAAAGATAAACAGCGCCGCCAGCAGCAATACAGCGGCAATAAAAATATTAATCACTTTACCGAGCGTGATGGTATCGAGATAACTGGTCAAATACCCCACCGACACAATCCCGATGACGCGCCCGGCATCATCAAAAATCGGCGCTTTACTGCGTAACGAAATACCCAACCCGCCTTTGCGGATAGTGGTGATGCTTTTTCCGCGCAACACCTCGGTATTATCGTCACCCACTAGTGTTTTTCCGACCACATTAGAATGGACTGAATGAAATAAATGCATGCCTTTGTCATCGCCAATAACAATAAAGCTTGCATCGCTATGCGCTACTACTTTATGCATAAATTGCGTGATGGCTCGAATATCTTTCTCGGCAACCGATTGGCGTAAATTCGGAATAATCGCTATTTCCTCGGCCTGTATTTTTGCCCGCGCGCTCATTTCCTGATATAGCTGGCGACCAACATCCTTGTAATAATAAATGCCAAGCAGCACGAACAAGCCGGAGAAGAAAAGCACCAGCGAAATAAAAAGTTTGATTTGAAAGGATACTTTCATGACGGTACGCACGGCAGCCAGCAAAGCGCCAATGTAGCATCTTTTTGCGAACGCGTACGCAGTTTACTGGAAACTTGTGATCCCTTGCACAGCCAGCGCTGACGCGGAAAAACGATCTGTTAAATATTCTTTTTTGGAAATGTTATTAACTTGTATTTCTATTTAAAAAAACCATAAAAACCACGGCAATAATTAAGGCGTAAATCACACAAAATAAAAGAAACCATAAAAACCATAGGCGCCATTAAAACTCCCGTTTTAATATGCTATCCCTCACATAAAGTACGCGTTTAGCCCTTTACTCTACAGTCACAAAATAACCAAGGGGCTTAATTATGAGCACAACTGACGATTCATTTTCTGTTACCTCTGAATCGCTGGCGATTCAAAAAACATCACTTAAGGATAAGTGGTGGCACATTATGGATACGTGGAAAGTTGGGATTATTCCACTGCCATTATTCCTGCTAGCCGGCGCGTTAATTGCTATCGATTGTCTTGGCGGCAAGTTGCCGAGCGATATCGTCGTCATGGTAGCAACGCTGGCGTTCTTCGGCTTTGCCTGCGGTGAGTTCGGTAAACGTCTGCCGATCGTGGGCAAACTGGGCGCAGCGGCGATTTGCGCCACCTTTATTCCTTCGGCAATGGTGTATTACGGTTTGCTGCCGGATGTGGTGGTCGAGTCCACCACCAAGTTCTACAAATCCACCAACATTCTCTATCTCTACATCTGCTGCATCATTGTCGGCAGTATCATGAGCATGAACCGCACCACCCTGATTCAGGGCTTCCTGCGTATTTTCTTCCCGATGCTGTGCGGTGAAATCGTGGGCATGCTGGTAGGGATGGGCGTTGGCCTGGCGCTGGGTATGGAGCCGTTCCAGATCTTCTTCTTTATCATTCTGCCCATCATGGCGGGTGGTGTAGGTGAAGGTGCAATTCCGCTCTCTATCGGTTACGCCACGCTGCTGCATATGGATCAAGGTGTTGCGCTGGGTCGTGTATTACCGATGGTGATGCTGGGCGGTTTGACTGCAATCATTATTTCCGGCTGCCTGAACCAGTTGGGTAAACGCTTCCCGCATCTGACCGGCGAAGGCCAACTGATGCCAAACCGCAGCAACGGTGATGAACAAGCGCCGGCTGCACCCGCGTTTTCCGGTAAAACTGATGTCACCACTATTGCGGCGGGCGCACTGCTGGCAGTGTTGCTGTACATGATCGGGATGCTTGGCCACAAACTGATTGGCCTGCCTGCACCGGTCGGTATGTTGTTTGCTGCCGTGCTGGTTAAGCTGGCGCACGGTGTTTCTCCGCGCCTGCTGGAAGGTTCTCAGGTGGTCTACAAATTCTTCCAGACCTCTGTGACTTACCCAATTCTCTTCGCCGTGGGCGTTGCGATTACGCCGTGGGAAGAGCTGGTTCACGCTTTCACTCTCAATAACCTGCTGGTGATCGTGAGTACCGTTTCCGCGCTGGTTGCCACTGGCTTCTTCGTAGGTAAAAAGATTGGCATGCATCCGATTGATGTCGCCATCGTTTCCTGCTGCCAGAGCGGTCAGGGTGGTACAGGGGATGTTGCCATCCTGACTGCCGGTAACCGTATGAGCCTGATGCCGTTTGCACAGATTGCGACCCGTATTGGCGGTGCGATCAATGTGTCGGTATCGCTGCTGGTTCTTGGCAATTTCCTCGTCTGATTAAGCATTACAGGAACTGATATGAAACTCGCAAGCTTTGTCCATCAGGGGATCCGTAGCTACGGCATCGTTAAGGCTGATGGCGTCATCAATCTGGGCCAGCGCCTGGGCGACCGCTACGGTGATTTGAAATCGTTGCTCGCGGCCGACGCGCTGAGTGAGGCGCAACAGCTGAGCGGTGAAGCGACGGATCTGCGCTTTGACGATCTCAACTTCCTGCCGGTTATTGAAAACCCGGGGAAAATTCTCTGCGTCGGCATGAACTACGCCGAAAAACGCAAAGAGTTCGATCAACATAACCCGGCGCCGACGCTGTTTGTGCGCTTCGCCGATTCGCAAACCGGGCATAACGCGCCGGTGCTGAAACCGCGCCACTCCAGCGAATTCGACTACGAAGGTGAGCTGGCAGTGATCATCGGTAAAGGCGGTGAAAACATCTCTCGTGACGCAGCGTTAAGCCATGTCGCAGGTTACAGCTGCTACATGGATGGCTCCGCGCGTGACTGGCAGCACACCTGGTTCACCGCAGGTAAAAACTGGCGGCAGACCGGCGCGTTTGGCCCATGGATGACCACGGCGGATGAGATCCCTGATCCACATCAGCTCGCCATCCGCACTTGGTTGAATGGTCGTATGGTGCAGGATGACAACACCGCCAGCATGATCCACAAAGTCGCCGAGCTTATCGAGTACATCAGCACCTTTACCAGCCTGACACCGGGCGACGTCATCATCACCGGCTCACCGGGCGGCGTGGGTAAGAAACGCAATCCGCCGCTGTTTATGAAAGCGGGCGATCGCATCGAAGTGGAGATCGAAAATATCGGTCACCTCAGCAATGTGATTATTGATGCGCCAGCCCATGCGCTGACGGCAGCGCACTAAGGACGAAGGCAATACGATGCAAGCACGACCCTCCATCGACTTCCGTGTTGCGGAAGTCAACGGCAATACTCAACGGCTGGCCTCTATCCGCACGTTGCTCGCAGACAGTGGTTTAGGAATGGACAGCGATATCACCACTTTCGTTGAAGCCTGGTCGGGAAACCGGCTGGTGGGTTGTGCAGGTCTTGCCGCCAACGTCATTAAGTGCGTAGCGGTTGAGGAACAGTTGCGTGGTGAAAACCTTAGCGCACGACTGTTAGCCGAAGTAGAGCACCTGGCGCTGGCGCGCGGACATTTTCATCTGTTCCTGTGCACGCGCCCTTGCAATCGGGAGCGTTTCCAGCACAGCGGTTTTTGGCCGGTGGCCCAGAGCGGCAACAACGCAATATTGATGGAAAATACACCGTCTGGCATTCAGCGTTACTGCCGCACTTTGCAGGCGCACCGCGTTGCCGGAAAGCGCATCGGTGCCATTGTGATGAACGCCAATCCTTTCACGCTTGGCCATCGCCATCTGGTTGAGCAGGCTGCACAGGCCTGCGACTGGTTGCATCTGTTTGTGGTGCGTGAAGACGCCTCGTTCTTTCCTTTCTCCGCTCGGTTGAAAATGGTGAAAGCAGGCGTGGCGCACTTACCAAATGTCACGGTTCACGAAGGCTCTCAGTACATTATTTCCCGCGCTACCTTTCCGGCCTATTTCCTCAAAGAGACCGGCAAAGTGCAGCAGGCGTGGAGCGAAATCGACCTGCTCATCTTCCGAAACCATATTGCCCCGGCGCTGGGTATTACCCACCGCTTTATCGGCAGCGAGCCGTTTTGCGATATCACCCGCCAGTACAACCAGACTATGCATCAGTTGCTGGCAGGTGCGGTCGAGGTGGTGGAAGTTCTGCGCATTAAAGCGACCGGCACCGCCATCTCCGCCTCGGAAGTGCGTCGTTTACTTAAAACACACCAGTTTTCCCGTATTCGGGAAATTGTACCGGATACCACTTTTGCGCACCTTGAGTCTCATTACAGCGCGGAAGTCGCTTAAAAATCAGGAAAATAACTATGAAAATTGTAAGGGAGGCGCTGGCCGGGACGATGGAGTCCAGCGACCTGATGGTGAAAATCGCCCCCGCAGAAGGCGAGCTGGATATTGTTATCCATAGCGAGGTGATGAAGCAGTTCGGCGATCAAATCCGCAAGGTGGTGGATGCCACGCTGCGTGCGATGGAAGTCCGCCAGGGTTTAATCATCATTGAAGACAAAGGCGCACTGGACTGCGTTATCCGTGCCCGTCTGCAAAGCGCTATTCTGCGCGCTGCCGAAGGCACGGAAATCGACTGGGGGAAACTGCTGTGAAAAAACTACGTCGCAGTATGCTGTTCCTGCCAGGCGCTAACGCCGCCATGCTCTCCACTGCCTTTATCTACCGCCCGGATTCGATCATGTTCGACCTGGAAGACGCGGTAGCGCTGCGCGAGAAAGACACCGCGCGCCTGCTGGTGTTTCATGCGCTGCAACACCCGATGTATCAGGATATGGAAACCGTGGTGCGTATTAATCCATTGAACACACCTTTTGGTCTGCCGGATCTGGAAGCGGTGGTTCGCGCCGGTGTCGATGTGGTGCGCTTGCCGAAAACGGATACCCCAGAAGATATCTACGAACTGGAACGCCACCTCGAGCGCATTGAACTGGCTTGCGGACGTGAAGTGGGATCGACTCGCGTGATGGCGGCGATTGAATCGGCGATTGGCGTGATTAATGCCGTCGCGATTGCGCGCAGCTCGCAGCGCTTAATTGGTATCGCGCTGGCCGCGTTTGACTACGTAATGGATATGCAAACCGAACGCGGAGACGGCACGGAGCTGTTCTACGCTCGCTGCGCCGTCCTGCACGCTGCGCGCGCCGCCGGGATTGATGCGTTCGACGTAGTGTGGTCAGACGTAAATGATGAAGCCGGTTTCCTGCGCGAAGTCGATCTTGTGCGCAAAATGGGTTTCAACGGCAAGTCGCTGATCAACCCGCGTCAAATCGATCTGCTGCATAACGCCTATGCGCCAACCCAGCAGGAAGTAGATCACGCGAAAGTGGTTATCGAAGCGGCGGAAGAGGGCGAGCGCAACGGCCTGGGCGTGGTTTCGCTGAACGGCAAAATGATTGACGCCCCCATTATTAATCACGCGCAGATGGTGCTGGAACGTGCGGCTGCGTCCGGCGTGCGTCGTTAAGGACAGAACAATGAATCAAACCGAGCTTCTTCACGTTAATTTTCCTCATCTGCGTGATTTAAAACCCTTTGATAGCGCTCACGCGGCGACACCGTGGCTAGCGGATATCAACACCAAACACACGCGTAAACTCTGCGCTACGCTGGAAGACGCGATTGCCCGCAGCGGTCTGAAAGACGGCATGACCATCTCTTTCCACCACGCATTTCGCGAAGGCGATCGTGTTATTAACAACGTTGTGGCAATGCTGGCGCGGCTGGGTTTTAAAAACCTGACGCTGGCTTCCAGTTCGCTGATGACCTGCAACGATGCACTGATCGAGCATATTCAGAACGGTGTGATTTCGCGTATTTACACTTCCGGGATGCGCGGCAAGCTGGCGGATGCTATCTCTCACGGATTGATGGCGGAACCGGTTCAAATTCACTCCCACGGTGGCCGCGTGAAGCTGTTGCAGGATGGCGAGCTGAATATTGATGTCGCTTTTCTTGGCGTGCCGTGCAGCGACGAATTCGGCAACGCCAACGGCACACAGGGGAAATCCTGCTGTGGCTCGCTGGGTTACGCGATGGTTGATGCGCAGTTTGCTAAAAAAGTAGTGTTGCTGACCGAAGAACTGGTGCCATTCCCGAACATGCCAGCGAGTCTTGGTCAGGATCAGGTGGATCTGATTGTGCAGGTGGAGAGCGTGGGCGATCCGGCGAAAATCAGCGTCGGCGCGGCACGCGTCACCAGCAATCCGCGAGAGCTAATGATCGCCCGTTATGCCGCGGATGTGATCGAGCACTCCGGTTATTTTAAAGAGGGCTTTTCCATGCAGACCGGCTCCGGCGCAGCAGCGACCGCGGCGACGCGTTTCATGGAAGAAAAAATGGAGCGCCACGGCGTAAAAGCCCGCTTCGCACTAGGCGGCATCACCGGTAGCCTGGTGGATCTGCATGAGAAAGGGTTGATTGAAAAACTGCTGGATACGCAGTGTTTCGATGGCGAAGCGGCGGCTTCGCTGCACCGTAACCCCAACCATGTCGAGATCTCCACCAACGTTTATGCTAATCCGGGCGGTAAAGCTGCAAGTTGCGATCAACTGGATGTGGTGATCCTCAGCGCGCTGGAGATCGATGTCGACTTCAACGTTAACGTCATCACCGGTTCTGATGGCGTGATGCGTGGCGCATCCGGCGGCCACTGTGATGTCGCGGCAGCGGCGAACCTCACCATTGTTGTCGCGCCCTTGCTGCGTAGCCGCATTCCTACCGTCGTGAAGCGCGTCACTACGTTGCTGACACCAGGGGAAAGTATCGACGTGCTGGTCACCGATCACGGCATCGCTGTTAACCCGGCGCGCCCGGATATTCGCGAGCGTTTGCTGGCAGCAGGCCTGAAAATCGTCGACATCGAAGCGCTTTACCAGCGTGCGATTTCACTGACCGGCGAACCGAAACCGATCGCTTTTACCGACCGCATTGTTGGCGTGATCCGCTATCGCGATGGCAGCGTGATTGACGTTGTTCGCCAGGTTAAAGAGGACAATCTATGACCACACTGACGCCCGTGAGAGCGGGCGTCAGCCTCGAAGCGCTGCTGGCGGCGAAAGATAGCCGCGCGGCGCGTCAGGCTGACTGGCTCGCTCACTATCAACACCCGGTTATTTCGCTGACGCTGGTCACTCCCGGTGCGGTAAAAGACAGTATTCGCTACCGCAATACCATGGGGGTGGCGCTACAGGCATGCGACCAGTTGCTGTGGCAAAACCACTGGTGTGTGCTGGACCGACAGGTGTTGTGGCTGCCAACCGGTGCGGAAGCGCTGTGGTGCGTGGAGCATCCGGCGGTGGAAATCAAAGCGCAATGCGTAGAGATGGAACAGACTCATCCGCTTGGCAGACTGTGGGATTTCGATGTGTTCTGCCCGAAAGAGGGGCAGGTTGGGCGACATTCGCTGGATTTAAATACCCGCCGCTGCTTGGTATGTGATGAGCCTGCGCACGGTTGTGCGCGTTCACGTCGCCATTCGGTAGAAGATGTGGTGGCTCGCGTGGAGAGGTTAATCGATGGCTGGTTTGCTCGCGACTAAATCCGTCATAGCGGACGTGCCTGAACTTGCGGCGCAGGCGCTGCGCCTTGAGCTGGATTTAACCCCCAAACCGGGGCTGGTGGACAGAGCGAATAACGGCTCGCACCAGGATATGGATCATGCGCTGTTCTTAAAGAGTATTGCGGCGATTACGCCGTGGTTCACGGTGTTTGCCGGGGCGGGAAAAGCCCATGCGCGGAAACCGGCCAGTGAACAGCTACGGCTGCTGCGTCCGATGGGCATTGCCTGTGAACAAGCGATGTTCACGGCGACAGAGGGCGTGAACACACATAAGGGCGGCATTTTTTCTCTTGGCCTGCTCTGTTTCGCCGCCGGACGTTTGCAAGGACAAGGGCGCATGGTTAGCGCTGACGCGCTTTGCCAGCAGGTGAGTGAAATCTGCTGTGGCTTAGTGGCACGTGAACTGTCTGATCGCCCACAGGCTATAACGGCGGGTGAAAAACAGTTTCGCCAGTATGGGCTGACGGGCGCGCGCGGTGAAGCAGAGCAGGGGTTTATCACCGTGCGTCGCGCGGTGTTGCCGTTCTGGCACCAGGAGCACGGGGAGCGGCGGTTACATAACGCGTTGCTGCGCCTGATGGCCGCGAACCGCGACAGCAATCTGGTATCACGCGGTGGTATTGAAGGACTGCACTACGTCCAGGATTATGCGGCGAGATTGTTGGTATCTGGCTGGGATAGCGACGCGCTGCGCGAAATGGATGATGCGTTAATGGCGCGCCGTTTAAGCCCCGGCGGTAGTGCGGATCTGCTGGCGGTAGCCTGGGTTCTTGCCGGGCTGTAAAACGTCCATAAAAAATCATCTGTATAGCAGAGGGTATTGATTGCGACTCAGCAGCGCGCATTAAAAGCCTTACTAAAAAATCTTTGCCTGTTCTGAACGATGTAAATCCAAAGACAATAAAGCCAAAGCCAGTTGCTGACCACCGCCCCAGAAAGTGGTGTTCAAATGGCCATAAAAAACCCGGCATTCAGGCCGGGTTTTATTTTTTCATCTTTGAACCGCCTCCAGAGAGGCGGTGATGGGGCTTAGGCTTTCTGCGCTACGCCTGCCGGTTCGCGCACGTGTTTATATTTAAACAGCATCACGAAGGCGAAGGCCAGCACCAGTGAGTAACTGGCGAAAATCAGCCACACGGTTTTCCAGTCGGTGATGCCTGCAGTGGTGTAGATCTCAACCACTTTGCCGCTCACCATTCCGCCGAGGATACAGCCGAAACCGTTGGTCATCATCAGCAACATACCCTGCGCGCTGGCGCGGATAGCCGGATTCACCTCTTTTTCCACGAATACCGAACCGGAAATGTTGAAGAAGTCGAATGCGCAACCGTAGACGATCATCGACAGAACCAGCAGCACCGTACCGAACGGCGTCGGGTCGCCATAGGCAAACAGACCAAAACGCAGTACCCAGGCAATGATACTGATCATCATCACGTTCTTGATGCCGTAACGGCTCATAAAGAACGGGATAGCCAGAATAAACGCGGTTTCGGAAATCTGCGAAATCGACATCATCACCGAAGCATGCGTGACGATGAAACTATTGGCGAATAACGGGTTCGCGTCGAAGCTGTGCAGGAAAGTGTTGCCGAACATATTGGTGATCTGCAGCTCGGCACCCAGCAGCATCGAGAAGATAAAGAAAATCGCCATGCGTTTGTTTTTAAACAGCGCAAAAGCATTCAGGCCCAGCATCTCCACCCAGGTCTGTTTCTCTTTGTTTTTAGCAACCGGCATATGCGGCAGCGTCAGAGAGAACAGGCTCAGCACCAGCGACAACGCCGCTCCAATGTAGAGCTGCATATGGCTCAGTTCGAAACCGGAGAAGCTCACCGCCCACATCGCCAGGATGAAGCCAATAGTGCCCCAGATACGAATCGGTGGGAAATCGGTCACGATATCGTGGCCAGCAGATTTCAGGCGGAAGTAGGAAATGGTGTTCACCAGGCCCAGCGTTGGCATGTAGGCCAGCGAGTTAAGCAGGATGATGATAAACATTGCGCCAGGCGTGGTAACGCCTGCGGCGATAAACAGCGTAATCGCCCCAACCAGATGACACAGCGCATAAACCCATTTCGCACTGAGCCATTTGTCCGCAACGATACCGAGCAGCGTTGGCATCAGCAGTGATGCAATACCCAGCGAGCTATATACCGCGCCAATTTCCGCGCCCTGGAATTTAAGGGTAACGAACATATAAGAGCCAAGCGTAGTCAGCCAGCTTCCCCACAGGCAGAACTGCAGAAAGATGATGACTTTCAGCTGCAGCTTAAGATTCATGCTAATTTCCTCACAAAGGAGAGTGATAGATGTTGGAATGGGCACAATTGCGTTTGTTATGTGTCAGGATTCTACCATCTACGGGGTGGCGAATTTGTTATGCCCGACATAAAAATGCAAACTTCCTCTGATTGCATTTTTATATGGTGACGTATCTCACAATTCTGCGCAACCGTTTGCATCACTCACATGAATACCTTATGCCTCTTTCGTCGGTACAGACGAAAGAGGCAGCAGATTAGTTGCGACGATAGGTTTTCTGCGCAGCGTTAACTTTGTAAAGGTAGCGGCGAGATTCCGCCGAGGGGTGACGCGTGGTCAGGGTTTGATAAACATCTCCTGGCGTCATAGTGTTGATAATATTAGCCGCCTGCACTTTATCGGCGGAAAAGACGCGTAACACGCTGCCAGCACCGCCGTTATAAGCGGTAATGACCGCATAGCGTCGTGATGTTGGGTTATTAATACCGGAGAGATAAACGTTATTCAACATCGCCAGATAGGCGGTGCCGGTATCAATGTTGCTTTGTGGATCAAAGAGATAACTGCGATCGGGCGTACCAGATTTCCCCTGCGCGCGGAATACATCTTTACCGGCGCTGTGCTGCACTACCTGCATTAAGCCCAGCGCATCGGAGCGGCTAACGGCGTACGGGTTAAAGGAGGATTCGGTTTGCATAATCGCCAGAATCAGCGACTCTTCAACGCCATATTTATGCGACGCTTTTCGCACCATACCGACGTATTTATGCGCGCGTTTATCCAGATGGTTTGGTACCAGGTTAATGGTAACGCTGTAGATCATGCGTAAACCATTGCTGCGACTTTTCAGCCGCGTTTGCAGCAAATAGTCCGCAAACTGCGCTGCGCGCCATTGCCAGCGAATGGCTTCGCCGTTGTTATCCAGCACCTGGCCATACAGGAACGGCTCTTTCGAGATCTGAATATCGTCAACATCGGAGTAAAGATCGATAGAACCCGGATCGTCGCCCATCAACAGGGTTTTGATAATCGCCTGGCGCAAATGCGCCGCAGGATCGGTACCGGAGATCGTCTCGACGGTGATCGTCCCCTCATCGAAGTTGATGTGGCTGCGGGTTTGGTACTGGTCGGTGTATTTAACGTAGTCCTTTGGGCCTGCGATCAGAACTTCGTTAAACCCCCATAAGTTCTCAATATTATGGGCGAATTGACCCATCAGGATGTCAAAACCGTTGGTGTCTTTAATCCAGGCTTCGTTGTAATCGTCGCCCGTTTTATTCGAACTGGAACAAGAAATCAGCAACGGCGCAATAATCGCTAGCGCTAAATATTTTTTCATCATTCCGGGATGCAATTGTGTTGGTGTGTTAGCGCCGGTGTCCTCTGCGCACTGGCAATGCCTTCCCATGCATTCGCGGCATTACCAGTGATTGCGCGTGAACAGCGGCTTATTTTTTTTCTTGCGGCGTATAGCCTTCAATGTGCACGTCTTTGCCTTCAAACAGGAAATTCACCATTTCCTCTTCCAGCAACTTGCGATGCTCGACGTTCATCATGTTGAGTTTTTTCTCGTTGATCAGCATGGTTTGCTTATGCTGCCACTGCTTCCAGGCCTCTTTCGAGATCTCATTGTAAATGCGTTTTCCGAGATCGCCCGGATAGAGCTGGAAGTCTTGCCCTTCTGCTTCGTGTTGCAGGAAGGTACAAAAAATAGTTCTGCTCATAAAATAATCCTCTTTGCTTGCGCGCCTAACGGACTTCGGCGCGTAATTGCTGTATCAGGCGTTCCACGGGAGCCGCCAGACCGACGGATGGCGGTTGCGCTAAGTTATACCAAAGACCTGCGCTCTCATCCATGCAAGACGAGAACGAGGACACACCAAGCCACATAGGCACAATATCCAGATGGAAATGGCTAAATGTATGGCGAAACGCCACAAGTTGGCTGAGATTATCGGCGCTAATCTTCCTCTGCGCCAGCCAGGCTCGCAGGCTGGCCTCATCGCTGAATTGCGGGAAGCAGAATAACCCGCCCCACAGCCCGCTTGGTGGTCGCTGCTCAAGGTACACTTCACCTTCATGCTGCATCAGCAGAAGATAACCGGTCCGTTCGGGCAGCGTCTGTTTCGGTTTTTTACCCGGATATTGTGCCCATGTGTTCGCCGCGTAGGCTTCACAACCCGTTTGCAGCGGGCAGAGCTCGCATTTCGGTTTCGAGCGGGTGCAAACCATCGCGCCCAGATCCATCATCGCCTGGTTAAAACGCTCGACGCCCTGAGCGGGGGTGACCTCTGTGCTGATCTCCCACAAACGCTTTTCCACCTCTTTTTTACCCGGCCAACCGTCAACCGCATAGCAGCGCGCCAGCACGCGTTTCACGTTGCCATCGAGAATAGGAAAATGCTTGCCCAGTGATAAAGAGAGGATTGCGCCCGCGGTCGAGCGGCCGACACCCGGCAACGCAGCAACGTCTTCGAACGTTTCCGGGAAACGACCTGCGTGCTGGTTTGCTACCTGTTGTGCGGCTTTATGTAAGTTGCGGGCTCGAGCGTAATAGCCCAGCCCGGTCCATAGATGCATGACTTCATCCAGCGGTGCGTTCGCCAGATCGGTAACCGTTGGAAAACGCGCCATAAACCGCTGGAAGTAGGGGATGACGGTTGCCACTTGCGTTTGTTGCAACATCACTTCCGATAGCCATACTTTGTAAGGCGTTTTTTCAATTTGCCAGGGCAGGGTTTTTCGCCCGTATTTGTCGTACCAGCCCAGCACCTGGGCTGAAAATTGAGACGCTTGCATGGTCACCAGAATCACGTAATCAGGGGCGAAGATTGCAGCACAGAGGCGATGAGCTGTAAACCGGAACTTTCCGGTGCTTGCATCGGGCGATGAACTTTGGATAATGCCCGTTTCCTGAACACTCTCACAAGCAGATCATTTTATGAATAACGACGTCATTTCACCGGAATTTGATGAAAACGGCCGCCCGTTGCGCCGCATTCGCAGCTTTGTCCGTCGCCAGGGTCGCCTGACGAAAGGGCAGCAACACGCGCTGGATAATTACTGGCCGGTGATGGGCGTTGAGTTCACTGAACAGCCGCTTGATTTCACTGCACTGTTTGGCCGCACGTCACCGGTTACCCTGGAGATTGGTTTTGGCATGGGTGCTTCGCTGGTTGAAATGGCGAAGATGCGCCCGGAGCAGAATTTCCTCGGCATTGAAGTTCACTCGCCGGGTGTTGGCGCTTGCCTCTCCTCCGCACATGAAGAGGGTGTCGAAAACCTGCGCGTAATGTGCCACGACGCGGTGGAAGTGTTGCACAAGATGATTCCTGACAATTCTTTGAACATGGTGCAGCTCTTTTTCCCTGACCCATGGCATAAAGCACGTCATAATAAACGCCGCATCGTTCAGGTACCCTTTGCTGAACTGGTGAAAAGCAAGCTCAAGCTGGGCGGTGTGTTTCATATGGCGACAGACTGGGAAGCTTACGCACAGCATATGCTGGAAGTGATGACGTCCATCGACGGTTACAAAAACCTGTCGGCGACAAACGACTTTGTGCCGCGTCCAGAGTCGCGCCCGGTAACCAAATTTGAACAGCGTGGCCATCGTCTTGGCCACGGCGTATGGGACTTAATGTTCGAGAGGGTGAAATAATGGCAACAAACCGCAGCCGTCGTTTGCGTAAAAAAATGCACATCGATGAATTTCAGGAACTGGGTTTTTCTGTTGCATGGCGCTTCCCGGAAGGCACCAGCGAAGAGCAGATTGATAAAACGGTTGATGACTTTATTCAGGAAGTGATTGAGCCGAATAAGCTGGCGTTTGACGGTAGCGGTTATCTGGCGTGGGATGGTCTGATTTGCCTGCAAGAGATTGGCAAATGTACTGAAGAGCATCAGGCTATCGTGCGCAAATGGCTTGAAGAACACCAGGTGACTGAGGTGCGCGTTAGCGAACTTTTCGACGTTTGGTGGGACTAACTAAAGCATAAGGGGCCAGCATTTGCTGGCCCGTTTTGTCTCTACAGGAGTATTTATGATGCGCAAAACGCTACTGGCGGCGGCTCTTACGCTCACAGCATTCGCGGCTCAGGCCGACTATCAATGTAGCGTCACGCCGCGTGACGATGTGATCATCAGCCCGCAAACCGTGCAGGTTAAAGGGGAGAACGGCAATCTGGTTATCACACCGGATGGCAATGTGATGTTCAACGGCAAACAACCGACACTTAGCGCCGCTCAGCGCGAACAGGCAAAAGATTACCAGGCAGAACTGCGCAGCGCACTGCCATGGATTGACGATGGTGCGCGTAGTCGTGTTGAGAAAAACCGCATCGCGCTGGATAAAATCATCGTTAAAGAGGTCGGTGAAAGCAGCAGCATGCGTAATCGCCTGACCAAGCTTGATGCACAATTAAAAGAGCAGATGAATCGCATTATTGAGCATCGTAGCGATGGCCTGACCTTCCACTATAAAGCGATTGAGCAAGTCCGCGCGGACGGCCAGCAACTGGTGAATCAGGCGATGGGCGGCATTCTGCAGGACAGCATTAATGAAATGGGTGCGAAAGCGGTGCTGAAAAGCGGTGGTAACCCATTACAAAACGTCTTAGGTAGCCTTGGCGGTTTACAGACCTCTATCCAAAACGAGTGGAAAAATCAGGAAGCGGATTTCCAGCAGTTCGGTAAAGATGTCTGTAAGCGTGTAGTGACGCTGGAAGAGAGCCGTAAGGCATTAACCTCAGGACTTAAGTAACCGCAATCAGCAGCCTTCTGTATACGAAGGCTGTTATTTTTGCCTTTAGCGCCATTATTATCTCGTTGTGGCGCTCACCCAGACTAGACTGCGTTAATCGACGGATTATGTTCTACTGTACCAGCGTAATATTCTTTAGTGGCTGATTTATCCCGGGCTGGCTGTTCAGATAACTGAACAGCCAGCATCTGAATTATTCGGCAAGAAATAGTTCCAATAGGGAATTAAGAAATAACTTACCGTGTTCCGTTATCTGCCAGTTCTCTTCATTTTCTGTCAAATAATTCAGCTTCAGTGCTTCCTCAATTTGCGGGCGAATAACGCGCTCATCCAGACCGGTATAACGTGAAAAATCAGCACGCGGTGCGGGTTCAAGTAGGCGGAAACGGTTCATAAAGAACTCGAACGGTTTATCTTGCTCCTCAACTTCTTGCTGCTTATCCAGGTAATTGCCCTGCATATAACCGCGAGGATGACGTGTTTTTGCCGTACGCAGAATACGCCCATCCGGAAACGTCACTTTCCCGTGCGCGCCACAACCAATACCCAGATAGTCGCCAAAACGCCAGTAGTTGAGATTGTGCTGGCACTGGTAGCCGGGCTTTGCGTAAGCCGAGGTTTCATATTGCTGATACCCGGCGGCGGTGAGGATCTGGTGGCCCTGTTCGAAAATGTCCCAGAGCGCATCGTCGTCTGGTAGCACCGGAGGACGTGAGCCAAACAGCGTATTGGGTTCAATGGTGAGCTGATACCACGACAAATGCGGCGGGTTGAGTGCAATCGCCTGGCGCAAGTCATCCAGCGCTTCTTCCAGCGACTGATCCGGCAATCCGTGCATTAAATCAAGGTTAAAGCTGCGTAGCCCCAGCCCGCTCGCCAGGTGCGCAGCGCGTTTGGCTTCCTGCGGGCCGTGAATGCGCCCAAGGCGTTGTAACTTCGTTTCGCTAAAACTTTGTACGCCAATGGAAATGCGGTTCACGCCGGCACGTTGGTAATCGGCAAAACGGTCAGCCTCCACGGTTCCGGGGTTGGCTTCCATCGTGATTTCTGCATCCAGTGCAAGCGGCAAACGCGCACGCACGCCGTCCAGCAATGTTTGCATTGCCGGGCCAGAGAGCAGACTCGGCGTACCACCACCAATAAAAATGGTCTTTATTTCACGTCCCTGCGCGTAGGCAACATCGGCATCGAGATCGTTCAGTAAATGCTGAACGTAGTCGTCGTGCGGCACTTCGCCCTTCAATGCGTGGGAATTGAAATCGCAGTACGGGCATTTCTGCACGCACCACGGAATATGTATATAAAGGCTCAGAGGCGGCAAATCAGCCATTACGCAGTGCTTCCAGTAACAGTTTCAACGCTTGTCCACGGTGGGAGATCGCGCTTTTTTCTTCGCGGGTGAGCTCCGCTGCGGTTTTGCCCTCAGCAGGGACAAAGAAAATCGGATCGTAGCCAAAGCCGCCGTTACCGGCAGCCTGCCGCGTAATCACGCCAGGCCAGCTACCGTGGCACACCAGCGGGGTCGGATCATCTGCATGACGCAAATAGACCAGTACACAGTGGAATTGCGCTTTGCGCTCAGCGTCCGGCACATCTTTTAGCGCGTCGAGCAGTTTTTCCAGGTTCTGCTGGTCGCTGGCGTCAACGCCGGAATAACGGGCGGAATAAATCCCAGGCGCACCACCGAGAGCATCCACAGCAAGGCCGGAATCGTCGGCAATCGCGGGCAGGCCAGTAACTTGCGCTGCGTGGCGCGCTTTGAGGATCGCGTTTTCAATAAACGTCAGCCCGGTCTCTTCTGCGGACTCCACGCCCAACTCCGTTTGTGCGACGACATCAAAGCCAAAATCATTCAGCAGCGAGGCCAACTCGCGCACCTTACCGGCGTTACCGGTAGCGAGGACAACTTTTTGCATAGTGGATCCTAATATATCAGCGCCGCGACTTCGGTCGGGATCTGTTGCGGATGTGAGATTTTAATCTGTTTGTGGCGGCCTAGTTCGCCTTTTTCAATGACGACCTGGTTTTTCGCCACGCGGAACTGCTTAGCGAGGAATTTTACCAGGTGCGCATTGGCCTGGCCGTCCACTGGCGGGGCGGTGATGGCGACTTTTAGCTCGTCGCCATGCAGCCCGATAATTGCGTCACGGCTGGCTTTGGGCTGAATATACAGCCGTAACACCAGCCCATCTTCACAGGTAACGACGGCACTCATAGTGCCATCCACAGCCCCGGCAGCAGGATATCGCCAGTAGATTGCAGCACTTCCGCAATTCCCATATTCAGAACGTATAACAGCAGCACCAGAATCATCGGTGAAAAATCGATGCCGCCCATCGACGGTAGCAAACTGCGGATCGGGCGCAGCAGCGGCTCGGTCAACTGCATGAGCACATATTCCACCGGGCTGCGTCCCTGGCTGACCCAACTCATGATGGCCATCACCAGCAGTACCCAGAAAATCATTAAGCCGATGGTTTTCAGTAAAATCAGCAGGGCGGAAATCCAGATAATCGGCTGGAAGGTGATCACCATAAATATCACTATCGCTTTGATAAACGACAGAATAAAGGCAATCAGCAGCGAGGCGCTATCCAGCGGCCCCAGCGCGGGCAGCACGCGGCGCAGCGGCCCGACAATCGGCTGCGTGGCCTTGACCACGAACTGCGAAAATGGGTTGTAAAAATCGCAGCGTGCCCACTGCATCCAGACACGTAACAGCAGAACCATTGTGTAGAGTTCAATTACTGTCGAGAGCAGGAAAGTCAACGTCTTCATGGCGTTCCTCAGTTTTCCTTAATTTTTTGTGTAATCGCGCGCACCAAAAATGGCTGTACCAATGCGCACCATCGTGCTTCCCGCCGCAATGGCGGCGGTCATATCGTCGGACATGCCCAATGACAGGGTATCCACCGTCGGATAGCGTGTTTTCAACGCCTCAAATGCTACAGCCATTTGCCGTGCCACGGCAAACTGGCCTTCGTAATCTGCTTGCGGCGCAGGTATCGCCATCAACCCTCGCAGGCAAACGCCGGGTAGCTCGGCCACTTGGGCGGCCAGCGTATCCAACTCGCTGAGCGCGATACCGGATTTGCTTTCCTCATCACTGATGTTGATTTGGATAAGTACATTCAGTGGCGCTAATGTTGCCGGGCGCTGCTCGCTTAAACGGCTGGCAATGCGCAACCTGTCTACCGTGTGGCACCAGTCGAAGTTTTCCGCCACCAAACGACTTTTGTTGGACTGTAACGGGCCAATAAAGTGCCATTGCAAACCCTGAACGCCCAGTTGCCTGAAGTGGTTAATTTTATCCACTCCTTCCTGAACATAGTTTTCGCCAAAAGCATGTTGCCCGGCATTAATCGCTTCTGCGACAGCGCTCGCAGGTTTGGTTTTGCTGACTGCAAGCAACGTCACTTCTTCTGAAGCACGGCCGCAACGCGCGGCGGCGGCTGAGATTTTGTCCCGGACCTGTGCCAGGTTATGCGCAATATCGTTCATGATTCCAGGATGGCTATATGGATATAGAAGAAATAGTGGCGCTTAGTGTAAAGCATAATGTCTCGGATCTACACCTGTGCAGTGGCTCAGTGCCGCGCTGGCGGCAGCAAGGGCGGCTGGAGCCCGCGCCGTTTGAAATAGCGGATATCGCCGGGCTGATTGATCTGCATCTCAATACGGCTCAGCAGCGCCTGTGGCGAGAGCGGGGGCAGGTGGATTTTGCCCTGACAACAGCCGCAGGGCATAGGCTGCGGGCAGGGGCCTTTACGCGTCACGGTGGTGTTTCGCTGGCGTTACGCTTGTTGCCGCAAAGCTGCCCACTGCTCAGTGAGTTAGATGCGCCTGTGCCGCTGGGCGAATTACTTGGGCGGGAAAACGGCCTGATACTGGTGACGGGCGCGACCGGTAGCGGCAAATCCACTACCCTGGCAGCAATGGTGGATTACCTGAATCAGCATAACGATGCGCATATTCTGACGCTGGAAGATCCGATCGAGTTTGTCCACGCCAGCAACCGCTGCCTGATTCAGCAGCGAGAAGTCGGTTTGCATTGCACGTCATTTGCCGACGGTCTTCGCGCGGCGCTGCGTGAAGATCCGGATGTGATCCTGCTCGGTGAGCTGCGAGACAGTGAAACCATCCGTCTGGCGCTGACCGCCGCTGAAACCGGGCATCTGGTGCTGGCGACGTTGCATACGCGTGGTGCGGCACAAGCTGTCGAGCGGTTGGTCGATACTTTTCCGGCGCAAGAAAAAGATCCTGTGCGCAGCCAACTCGCGGGGAGTTTGCAGGCGGTGCTGGCGCAAAAACTTGCGGCGGACAAGCGCGGAGGACGTGTGGCGTTATTCGAGTTGCTGATCAACTCTCCGGCGGTGGCGAGCCTGATCCGTGAAGGTAAAACGCACCAGTTGCCCGGCGTGATGCAAACCGGGCAACAGGCGGGAATGCAGACTTTCACACAAAGTCACCAACAGCGCGTGCTGCAAGGCTGGCTTTAGCGAATGTTGAGTGAATAAACCGCAGGCAGTGCGCCCGCCGTTTTCAGGATCTCCAGCCTGACGCTGCGCACCGTCAGCGGCACATCCAGCCTGTGCTGGCACACCGAGTGGTGGTTGTTTTCCACCTCGGCCAGTAGCTGTTCGTCGGCCCACAGGCGGTAGTGCGTAATGCAGTGTGGCGTTACGGCATAGTGATGACCCATTTGGACCGACTCCATTGCGTTATCGAAGTCGTTATCCTGTATCAGTGTGAGATGCTGCAACGTTTGCGGCTCCGCCCAGCGCCAGATGATTTCCGGGGTGACATCGTCAGCGGCGGGCGTCCATGCGTTGATTTGCTGCTCCGGACGCAAGCGGCCATTTAATACATTCTGCGCACACCAGCCATTCAGTGGCGGGCTGAAACGCAGGGCAGGGAAAATCTGCTGCGGGTGACGGCGCGGCAGCCAGAAATCGAATTCGTCGACGCCATAATCGCCGTCCGCGACCTGTCGGGTGTGTTTTGCTACGCGGGCGTTAAGGCTGTTAAACACCGTCATAATGCCTGGCAGGTGGGTACTCGTGAGCGCAATTTCGATACCTTCCTGCGCTTCGAAAGCGACAAATACATACTGGTCGCGATCGCTTTGCCAGTGGAAGGTCAGGGTGTGCTCCGCTTCGCCGGAAACCTGAAGCACGTTTTCGTCGTATTGATAGTCTGGGGTGAAGTTCCCGGCACGCGCGCTGCCAAGCAGCGAAACCGCCAGTGGCTGCGGTGTTGATGCCCGCAAATGTAGCGTCATCTCGGGTAGCTGCGCACCCGCGCGCACTGGCAACAGTAGCGCCATGCGTTCTGAAAGCGGCTGCCAGCCACCGTTGGGTTTCAGCTCGTTCAGTTGGTATTCGCTGCTGGCGCTGACGGTGGCTCCTTGCGCCGGGTCGTTCAACCACTGGCGTGGGATATAGCAGCCTGTAGCCTGTAAATGCTGCTGTAAAGCGCCGATATGTTCCCGCTGCGCCAGCTCACGCGGCAGCAGATTCAGCGCCTTACACTGTGCGGCGGCGCGCCCGACGACTTCGCCCAGCAGACCGCAGGTACACATCACGCGGGCGCTGCCGAAGGCGACATGAGAGGCTGAGATGAGCCGCCCGGTAAGCAATAAGTTATCAAGCGAGCGGCTGTAGAGGCTGCGAAACGGAATGGTGTAGGTGCCTTTGCTGTGAAACTGACGACAGCCGTCGTGGGTGCTGTAAACGCCATCCGCCGGGTGCAAATCTATCGACCAACCGCCATAACCTACGGCGTCGTAGTGGTCGCGCTGCTCAATAATGTCCTGCTGGCACAGCAAATGATCGCCAAGGAAACGGCGGCTTTCGCGCTTACCGGGGATCGCGCCGACCCATTCGATAGTCATATTGGCGGCTTCCGGGAATTCGCCAGAATTTTTAATATGATCCCAGACGCCCCAGACAATCTTCCACAGTTCCCATTTGATCTCTTCGCTTTCGTGCACTGTATCGAGGCGGCCTCCCCACTCCAGCCACCACAAATCGCAGCCGTTCAGCGTTGAAGTCAGGCGCTTGTAGCGCGGGATCGCGGTGATATCTTTCAGGGCGAAAGAGGGAGGAACAAAGTTTACCGGCCCGGTGGTTTGCTTGGTGTAAAAATAGATGGAGTGGCCCAGCTTATGACCAAAATTGTCACCGGGCGCCATTTTTTCGCCCAGTTCCTCTGCTTCTTCTGCACCTTCACGGTATTCTGCTCCAGCCAGAAAACCGATCACGCCGTCGCCAGTGGCGTCGCAGAATTGCATGGCGCTTACGGTGTAAAAGGTTTCGTTAATGGGGTTGAAGGCTTTTACCGCAGTGAGGGCACTTCCCGATTTCTCTACCTCAAAAACGGCAGTATTGAGCAGCAGTGTCAGCCCCGGCTGGCTTTTGGCAAGATCCAACAACACGAGGTCGAACATCACCGGGTTTCCCTCTTTGTTCCGCCAGAGGTTCTCTTCCATGATTTCGCCCATGATGCCGCCTTCGCGCGCCCAGCGGTTATTATTGCCCATATGTGAGGTTGCGCCGTTGGCCCACAAACGCACTTCGCTGGAGGCATTCCCGCCAAGAACGGGCCTGTCCTGAATCAGCACTACCTGCAAGCCGTCTCGCGCTGCCGCCAGCGCGGCACAAAGTCCCGCCAGCCCGCCACCTGCGACTAACAGGTCAGCATGGAGCCGCTGCACTGGAAATGTTCTTGCATCGGTTTGAGGAAAGATTTTCATAACCTTGTTTCCTTCTTGACTGGCGGTAAAATCAGTTTTTCGAGCAACCTGAAAAGCGAACCTGCAATGTCTTCACAACCCAATCAAAGCCTGATCGACGGCATTCGCTGCCTGCAGTATCTGGTTTCCAGCGATCGCGCCATTGGTTGTCGCGAACTGGCGCGCCTGATGGGCATTAACACGACCCGTGTGAACCGGTTGTTGATGACCATGGCTTCTATTGGCCTGACGATGCAGGACGCACAGCGTCGCTATCTGCCCGGCCCCGGTATACACGCGCTGGCGGCGCAGGCCATCCGCGGTTCAGCACTTTTTTCCCAGGCGCTGCCGCTACTGGAAAGCCATGCCCCGAAAGATATCGTCGTGGCTATGGGCGTACTCTGGGAGGATCAGGTTATCTATATCTATCACTCCGAACCCGGTAGCCAGGTCAGCCAGGCGCTGGCCGGTTTTCATATGCTCCCGGCCTGGCAGTCCGTCATTGGCATGGCGTTACTGGCGGCAGAAAGTGATGAAACTCTGCAACAGCGCTTTAGCGAAGAGCAGTGGCTGCAGCTTGGCCCGCATGTCGCTGAGCAGCGCGAGCGCGGCCATGTGGTCTGGCACCATAACGACGGTGAAGTCTCAATGGCAAAACCGCTTGGTGCGCACTCTGCTGCGCTCGCCTTTGCCGGAATGTGGCACGTTGACGACACGGTCGTGGAAACGCGCCTGCAGGCACTTCACATGTTGGTTAAACGCCTGACGGAAAAATCCTGACACTGGCGAATGCTGATATGTTTCTTTTATAGAAACACAGAATGAAATGCAAAATGCACAGCCAGAAACTGTGAGAACGATCGGCAGAAAGCCGCGAACAGGTCGCGGCTTTCGTTGAGTCAGTAACAGAGAGAGTTGCTAGTCGAGGCAGGTTTAAAAATGTTGTTCGAAGTAGCTCTCAAGGATGATTACCGCTGATGCGGAATCAACACTGCCTTTGTCGAGTGCGCGAAAACCGCCGCGTTCGAACAGCCCGGCGCGGGCTTCAACGGTGCTCAAGCGCTCATCATGCAGGGTAACTTGTACGCCAAAACGGCCATGAACTTTGTTGGCAAAGTTACGGGCTCGGGCGGTGAGTGGCTGCTCTGTGCCGTCCATATTCAACGGTAAACCCACAATCACGGACTCGGGTTGCCACTCTTTTAACAGCTTTTCGATAAGCTTCCAGTCCGGCGTGCCGTCCTGCGCTTTCAGTGCGCTGAGCGGGCGAGCCGTACCGGTGATGCGCTGCCCGATGGCAACGCCAATGCTTTTGGTACCGAAATCAAAGGCTAACAAGGTTCCGCTCATCAGGCGTGCCCCGCAACGCCAGGCATGGTGGAGATGTCGATACCGATAAGTTTGGCCGCTTCACGCCAGCGATCGGCTATTGGCGTTTTAAACAGAATGTTGAGATCAGCAGGTGCAGTGAGCCAGGCGTTATCAAGGATCTCCTCCTCGAGCTGCCCTTTCTCCCACGAGGCATAGCCCAGCGCTACCAGCACTTCGTTCGGTTGATCAGCCGTGCCAAGTGTCTCAAGCACATCGCGCGAGGTGGTGATCACGGTGTTATCCGACACGCGAATGCTCGACGCGAACGTTGCCGGCGGTGTATGCAGGATAAAACCGCGATCTTCGGCCAACGGGCCGCCAAGCAGCACGGGTTTATCCAGGCGGATTGCTGGATCGCGTTCAGTGGGCTGGATTTTGAGTTTTTCCAGAACACCTTCCACTTTCAGGTTTTCCAGCGGCTTATTAATAATCAGCCCCATCGCACCTTCATCGTTGTACTCACAAATGTAAACCACGGAGCGACGAAAAAGGGGATCCTGAAGAGCAGGCATGGCAATAAGAAAGTGATGCTGTAAATTCATTGTCAGAGGTTCTGTTTCCTGGTTCAAAAAAGCGACAGCTTAGTATGGGGGGAAAGCGGGGTGCTGTCACTAGCCAAAGCTGGCGGGGAGCGGGGTCCTTCCCGCTCCGTCTGAGCGACCGTTACTTTCCGAGGCGTTTCTCGATAGCATCCATCAACATACCGGTAATGGAGATCGGGAATTCCGCTTCGATTTCGCGTATGCAGGTCGGGCTGGTGACGTTAATTTCGGTCAGGCGATCGCCGATAATATCCAGGCCGACAAAGATCAACCCTTTGGCTTTCAGCACCGGCGCGACTTTACGCGCGATAGCCCAGTCGCTTTCGCTTAACGGGCGCGGTTCGCCGCGGCCACCTGCGGCGAGGTTACCGCGAGTTTCACCGCCCTGCGGAATGCGCGCCAGGCAGTAAGGTACTGGCTCGCCATCAACGACCAGCACACGTTTGTCGCCATCTTTGATGGCGGGTAGGTAGTTCTGTGCCATGCAGTAGCGATTACCCAACTCTGTGAGCGTTTCGGCGATAACGGCGAGGTTGGGATCGCCCTCTTTCACGCGGAAAATCGAGGTGCCGCCCATGCCGTCCAGCGGCTTAAGAATGATGTCAGTGTGCTTTTGCCAGAAGGCTTTCAGTTGTGCTTTGTTGCGGGTGACCAGCGTTTCCGGGGTCAATTCCGGGAACCAGGCGGTGAACAGCTTTTCGTTGCAGTCGCGCAGACTCTGCGGTTTGTTAACGATCAACGTGCCTTTTTCTTCCGCGCGTTCAAGAATGTATGTCGCATAAATATATTCGGTATCAAACGGCGGATCTTTACGCATCAGGATGGTGTCCAGCTCAGCGAGAGCAAGATCCTGCTCGTTGCCAAATTCATACCATTTGTCGTAATTATGTTCGACGGACAACGTGCGGGTACGGGCGCGGGCTTCACCGTTGATCAGATAAAGATCCGCCATCTCCATATAATGCAGCTCGTAGCCGCGGCGCTGAGCTTCCAGCAGCATGGCGAAGCTGGAGTCTTTTTTGATGTTAATGTCCGCGATGGGATCCATCACGATGCCGAGCTTGATCATTCTGCTTCTCCTTTCAACCCAGGTCGCCGAAGCGCACCTGAAGCGCGGTGATGGCGGTAAGCGCCGTAGTCTCTGTGCGTAGCACACGGGGGCCTAACAAAATATCTGTGAACTGATAGCGCGCGGTCATCGCAATCTCGTCGGCGGATAACCCGCCCTCCGGCCCAATCAGTAAGCGCACGCGTTCGACAGGTAGTGGCAGCGTGTTGATGCTTTGGCTGGCGCGCGGATGCAGATTCAACTTTAAGCCAGCTTCCTCTTCGGCGCACCAGGCTTCGAGATCCATCGCCGGGCGAATTTCCGGCACCCGGTTGCGGCCGCACTGTTCACAAGCGGCAATGGCAATTTTTTGCCACTGCTGGAGCTTTTTGTTCAGACGTTCAGCATCCAGTTTAACCCCGCAGCGCTCAGAAAAAAGTGGCGTAATGAGGCTTACCCCAAGCTCAATCGATTTCTGGATAGTGAATTCCATTTTTTCACCGCGCGACATCACCTGACCGAGATGAATATGCAGCGGCGATTCCCGGTCATCCACTTCACTGCTAAGGATTTTCACCACTACGCTTTTTTTATCGGCGCGGACAATTTCGGCTTCAAATACCTGATTAGAACCGTCGAAAAGCTGAATGGCCTGGCCTAGCCCCATTCGCAACACGCGTCCGACATGGTTGGCGGCATCTTCGCTGAGGGCGATCTCATGGCTTGGCTGGATAAGTTCTGGATGGTGGATGCGGGGTATGCGCATGGTTTTTCGAATCCGCTTAGGTTGCAGCCCCGGCCGAGGTGGGTGGACGGGGCGGGCTTTAACAATTGCCGCTAGTGTAGGTTAGCTCTTTCGCGCCATGCAAGCGCGCTGCACGTAAGGGTTATGGTTGCCCTGCACATTGGCGATTCGCTCATCACGCTTGCACTCCCAGTCTGTTACCGGATAAAGCTTGTCCCAGGCGGTGAAAAGCTGAGTTTGTTGGCGTGAAAGGCTCAGTTGGTACTTGTCACGCATATAGAAATAGGTGCGGGCAATCGCACCGCGAGCGCGCACCGGCGGCTCAGCGAGTTTTTCTTTGAAATCGATTTTCATGCCGCACTGGCCGTACTGGCTTTCGCCGCCGTTCCATTGACCATACATAAAGTTGCCGCGATCGCCATTTACCTCGCCGACGGCGGGTTGCAGGTTATGCATATCGCTTTCGATTTTACGGTACACCGGATCTTTGGCGCAGTTTTTACGCCCGCCATCCTGCCAGCACTGGCGCAGATGGCCGAACTGCCAGGCGGGCATGACATGTTCCCACTCGACCCGGCTGGCGCGGTTTTCGTTTTTACGCACCTGGTAGCCGCAAGACGCGAGGTCGATAACCCCTTTTTTACCCTGCCAGTTGATTTTACAGCCGCAGTAGAAATCGCCAGGCACATCGGCGTTAACTTTGACGCCGGCTGCTTTGGCCTGGGCAAAACTGTTGATGCCGTCTGCCGCGAAGGCGGGAACAGCGATCAGCGCGAAGAAGAGTGAGATAAAACGAAACATGGCGAGCTCCCTGTCAAAACGAGCTCGCAACGTAGCGGAAGCTGTTGCCTGATGCAATCAGTTAGCGCGGAAAACTTCTTAATGGATTCAGTTACTCGCGCCAGCAGCCAGCGGTTCGCCGCAGTGTACGCAGCGGTAAACTGCCTCTCCGCGCAGCACCCGGTTGTGTCGTCGCACGGTTAATTGGTGCTGCTGGCATTTGCAATGGTATGGGAAAGTATTGCGTCGCACAGATTCCAGTTCGAACTGATGTGTGCGGCGAGCGGGTACACCGAGCACACTCTCCATCATCCACTTCCACTCTTTGCCGTGCGGTGCGACGCGACCAAAATGTTTCCACACCAGCAAATGTGCCAGTTCGTGTGGAACCACCTCTTCAATAAACGCCTGCTGGTTTTCGAGTAGCAAAACGGGGTTAAGCCGGATTTCGTAATCGGCCAGCCAGGCGGTGCCTGCCGCCGTGCCGCGCTGTTGATATACCAGTCTCGGTTCCGGGTAGTTGCGCCCCAGTTTTAGGTTCGCTTGCGTGAGTTTATCCCGCAGGCTGCGCATCACGGCTTGCTGAAGGGCGATTGGGAGACGGGGTGTTTTCATAAGTGCAGAGAATAGGTGGGGCGGGGCATGAGTGCAACAGGCAAAAAGCAAAGGCTTCTTCCGCAGAAGAAGCCTTTAAGGTTAGTTATGGGAACCAATTTCGCGCAGCGGGCGGCCACGCATCAGGTTACGCTCGATGTGCTCCAGCGAAACATGTTTGGTTTCCGGCACCAGCCACAGCGTCAGCAGGATGAACAGGACGTTCAGACCGCCGTAAACCCAGAAGGTGTTGGCGTTGCCCAGCGTGTTCAGCATGGTCAGGAAGGTTGCGCCGACGATCATATTGGCAATCCAGTTGGTCGCGGTGGAGCAGGTGATACCGAAGTCGCGGCCTTTCAGCGGTTGAATTTCGGAACACAGCACCCAAATCAACGGACCGGCACTCATGGCGAAGCCAACAATAAACATCAGCAGCATGGCAACAGCAAAGTATTGCGCCGACGGCGAATGGATACCCAGATGCAGCATGGTACCCAAAATGCCCATACCGGCCGCCATCACCATGAAGCCCAGCACCAGCGTGGGTTTGCGTCCCCAGCGATCCACAAGACCGATGGCAATAAAGGTCGCCAGTACGTTAGTCAGACCGACGATCACCGTCCCCCACATTTGTTCGGTGGTATTGGTGTAGCCCGCCAGCTCAAAGATCTTCGGCGCGTAATACATGATGACGTTCATCCCGGTGAACTGCTGCATCACCTGCAGCAATACGCCAAGGAACACCGCACGGCGGAAGTTGCTGTTCTCTTTGAACAGCGCCCAGCCGGACTGTTTTACTTGCAGGCTTTCGCGGATCTCTTCCAGTTCATTTTTCGCTTCGGCGCTGGTATCGCGCAGGCGCAACAACACCCGTTCGGCGTCATGGAAGCGGCGCTTGGCGGCAAACCAGCGCGGGCTGTCCGGTAGGAAGAACACGCCAATCAGCAGCAAAATTGCCGGAATGATGATGACGCCCAGCATCCAGCGCCATGCGCCACTGTAGCTGAACGCGGTATCAGAAAGATAAGCGCCAAGAATCCCGATGGTGATCATCAGTTGGTACATGGAAATCATACTGCCGCGAATTTTTTCCGGTGCGATTTCAGAGAGATACAGCGGCGCAGTATAAGAAGCAACACCGACCGCGAGGCCGAGCAGTACGCGGGAAATAATCAACACTTCCACGTTTGGCGCGGCTGCAGAGCAGAGCGAACCGATGACAAACAAGATCGCGCCAATCATCAGGCTTTTTTTACGTCCCAGGCGCCAGGAGAGCCAGCCGCTGCCGACGGCACCAACGGCGGCACCGAACATCATTGAGCTGACCACCCACTCTTGCGTGTGCGAGCTAATCTGAAAATCTTTGGTAATAAAGGGCAACGCGCCCGCGATTACCCCAATATCCAGGCCAAAAAGCAGTCCTGCCAGTGCAGCGAGGAAGCAAACAAAGAAGGTCATTGCCTTGTTTGAATACCCCTGTTTTTTATTGTCAGGCATTATGCCCTCCATTCATGTCATTGGTTTTTTCGATGTAAAAGGTAGGCCACTCATCACTAAAAATACGTGATTTACATCACATCAGTGTAATCGGTTACATAGCAATAAGGCCGCTAATGTAAATAAAAGTGTTAATTATTATAGAATTGTTGGCGGATAAAGGAGAGGGGGCGCGGTGAGTTTCAGACTAAACCGAAACGTGATGTAACAATCATGATGCGTTCATTTTTCAAAAGGAAAACTCTGAAAAATCAGCGAAGCGTAGCGGTGTAATCGCTTTCAGATAAATACGATACGAGATAAGTGAGTATAGGTACTGGGGAAAAGTGTGACGGAATGAACAGGTGTAAAAAGTAAAAAGGCCAGCACAAGGCTGGCCTGAACAGCAACGCGGTCAGAGAATTATTCCAGACCGGCAGCTTCACGCAGCAGCGCCGCTTTGTCGGTTTTTTCCCATGGGAAAGTTTCGCGACCAAAGTGACCGTATGCGGCGGTTTGTTTGTAGATCGGGTGCAGCAGATCCAGCATCTGGATCAGGCCGTACGGACGCAGATCGAAGAATTCGCGCACCAGCAGTGTCAGCTGTTCGAGGGCAATTTTCTCCGTACCGAACGTTTCCACCATGATAGAGGTCGGTTCAGCTACACCGATAGCGTAAGAGACCTGGATTTCACAGCGATCGGCAAGGCCAGCAGCAACGATGTTTTTCGCAACGTAACGCGCGGCATATGCGGCGGAACGGTCAACTTTTGACGGATCTTTACCGGAGAATGCGCCGCCGCCGTGACGAGCCATGCCGCCGTAGGTATCAACGATGATTTTACGCCCGGTCAGACCGCAGTCGCCCATTGGGCCACCGATAACGAAACGGCCTGTCGGGTTGATGAAGAATTTGGTTGAGGCATTCAGCCATTCGGTCGGCAGGATCGGTTTGATGATCTCTTCCATCACCGCTTCTTGCAGGGATTTCTGATCGATATCTTCTGCGTGCTGAGTAGACAAAACCACCGCGTCAATGCCGACGATTTTGCCGTCGCCATACTGGAACGTCACCTGGCTTTTCGCGTCCGGACGCAGCCATGGCAGCGTGCCGTTTTTACGCACTTCAGCCTGGCGCTGAACCAGACGGTGAGCATAGGTGATCGGTGCTGGCATCAGCACGTCGGTTTCATTGGTCGCATAACCAAACATCAAGCCCTGGTCGCCAGCGCCCTGTTCCAGCGGGTCTGCACGGTCAACGCCCTGGTTGATATCCGGAGACTGTTTACCAATTGCGCTCAGTACGGCGCAGGAGTTTGCGTCAAAGCCCATGTCAGAATGCACATAGCCGATTTCACGTACGGTGTTACGGGTGATCTCTTCGATATCAACCCACGCGCTGGTGGTGATTTCGCCACCGACCAGGACCATGCCGGTTTTGACGTAGGTTTCACAAGCAACGCGTGCTTTCGGATCCTGCTCGAGGATAGCGTCCAGCACGGCGTCGGAAATTTGGTCAGCGATTTTGTCAGGATGCCCTTCAGAGACGGACTCGGACGTAAAAAGGTGTTTTGCCATAGTAAGTTTTCACCCTGGAGTAATACGGTTAGCTCGAATTCTGTGTCCGGAGGTCTTCGCGTCTGGCGGACGCGGACTGCAGAAGGTGACACATGAAGTCTGCGTGTTAATCGGTTCTGCACATACATTCTTCACGTATGGACGGATTAACATCTGGATGGCTATTCTAGGTTAAATCCTGGCCCTATTGCCAGCGTTTTTTGATGCTCTCCACATCCTGTCACAAATAGTGACGGAAAATTTTCCTGGCAATGCGGCAAACACAGCTTTTTTATTTTGCATTTTCACCCCGTTATCGGTATAAAACGCCGCGCGCGGCTCATTAAAAAAGCGCACGGCCGAAACGCTGTGTCGCCACTTCCAGCCGGGTTAAGCAGTGAATTTAATGGCTTTGGCTTGTCGCGGGTCTTAACGGCTTGCGTGGAGGTGATAAGAGATAATGAAGCGCTGTTTTCTACAGGACCTGTCGCGTCGTTCTGACGTGCGTTTATTCCCCGCAACCTGCATTTCGAATCTGCAAACCTGGCGATGTTATACCCATTTCGGTGCTTCTCAGGACTCCAGGGCCGGTAAGGCATTGTGATAACTGAACAAGGGCTCTCCTGTTAAATCAGGGGTTTTCTCGTGGTTTCGCCGGGCTGTCATACTCGAGTCCCGATACGTGTTTACAATGATATGAATAAGAAACCGGTCGCACAGTCGGTGCTTCAGCATATTGCGCTGAAAAGTCGGACTGTTTATGGGTTGTTATCGCTATGTGTCACTGCGATAGTAGTCAACTATTTTATCCTTATGCATTCTCGCGCTGCCGCCATTGGGCGTCGTGACGTGCACACGGTATACACTTTCATCTATTGAGGTTTGCTATGTCTGACGACATGTCTTCGGTTTCGCCTTCGTCAGCGGGCGAACAAGGTGTACTACGTTCCATGCAGGAGGTTGCGATGAGCTCCCAGGAAGCCAGCAAGATGCTTCGTACTTATAACATTGCCTGGTGGGGCAATAATTACTACGACGTCAACGAGCTGGGCCATATCAGCGTTTGCCCGGATCCGGATGTCCCCCATGCCCGTGTCGACCTGGCGCAGCTGGTGAAAGCGCGTGAAGCGCAGGGGCAACGTCTGCCCGCGCTATTCTGTTTCCCGCAGATCCTGCAACATCGTCTGCGTTCGATTAACGCCGCTTTCAAACGCGCGCGTGAATCTTACGGTTACAACGGTGACTATTTCCTGGTTTACCCAATCAAGGTGAACCAGCATCGCCGCGTGATTGAGTCCCTGATCCATTCCGGCGAACCGCTGGGACTGGAAGCGGGTTCAAAAGCGGAGCTGATGGCGGTACTGGCGCATGCGGGCATGACCCGTTCGGTGATTGTGTGTAATGGCTATAAAGACCGTGAATACATTCGCCTCGCGCTGATTGGCGAAAAGATGGGCCATAAGGTCTATCTGGTGATTGAGAAAATGACCGAAATCGCCATCGTGCTGGAAGAAGCAGAACGCCTGAACGTGGTACCGCGTCTAGGCGTGCGTGCGCGTCTGGCATCGCAAGGCTCCGGGAAATGGCAGTCCTCCGGCGGCGAGAAATCAAAATTTGGTCTGGCGGCAACCCAGGTTCTGCAACTGGTGGAAATGCTGCGCGAGCGCGGGCGTCTGGATAGCATCCAGTTGCTGCATTTCCATCTTGGTTCGCAGATGGCGAACATTCGCGATATCGCCACTGGCGTGCGCGAGTCAGCGCGTTTCTATGTTGAGTTGCATAAGCTTGGCGTCAATATTCAGTGCTTCGACGTGGGCGGTGGCCTGGGTGTGGACTATGAAGGTACGCGTTCCCAGTCAGATTGTTCCGTGAACTATGGCCTGAACGAATATGCCAACAACATCATTTGGGCGATTGGCGATGCCTGTGAAGAGCACGGCCTGCCGCACCCGACGGTGATCACCGAGTCTGGCCGCGCGGTGACCGCGCACCATACCGTGCTGGTTTCTAACATTATTGGCGTTGAGCGTAACGAATACACGCCAGCGATCCCTCCGGCCGAAGACGCGCCGCGCGCGTTGCAGAGCATGTGGGAAACCTGGCAGGAGATGCATGAGCCGGGTACGCGCCGTTCACTGCGCGAGTGGCTGCATGACAGCCAGATGGATCTGCACGATATTCATGTCGGTTACTCTTCCGGCACGTTCAGTCTGCAAGAGCGTGCGTGGGCCGAACAGCTGTATCTGAATATGTGCCACGAAGTGCAAAAACAGCTCGATCCGAGCAACCGCGCGCATCGCCCGATTATTGATGAGTTGCAGGAGCGCATGGCGGACAAAATGTACGTCAACTTCTCACTGTTCCAGTCAATGCCGGATGCGTGGGGGATCGATCAGTTGTTCCCGGTTCTGCCGTTAGAAGGGTTGAACCACGCGCCGGAACGCCGTGCGGTGCTGCTGGATATTACGTGTGATTCCGATGGCGCTATCGATCACTACGTGGATGGCGACGGGATTGCGACGACCATGCCGATACCGGAATACGACCCGGAGAATCCGCCGATGCTGGGCTTCTTTATGGTCGGTGCTTACCAGGAGATCCTCGGTAACATGCATAACCTGTTCGGCGATACTGAAGCGGTTAACGTATTTGTCTTCCCGGATGGCAGCGTTGAAGTGGAGCTTTCTGATGAAGGCGACACTGTGGCGGATATGTTGCAGTACGTGCAGCTCGATCCGAAAACGCTGCTGACGCAGTTCCGCGATCAGGTGAAACAGACCGGGCTCGATGAGACGCTGCAACAGCAGTTCCTCGAAGAGTTCGAAGCCGGGCTTTACGGCTACACCTATCTGGAAGATGAGTAACGCAATTTATAGCGTCTGACCGGTAACGAACGAAATCCCTTCCTCGCCAGCACGGCGCGGAGGGGATTTTTTTATCAGCAGGTCAAGCTGCTCTTCTGGTGGAGGCCGACTTTATATTGGCGGGATAACACGCCATTGTAACCGCTGACAACATCCTTCCGGGTAACCGGGAAAACACGCGTGTTGTAAACTATTCAACGCGTTGCAATCCGTTCGAACACTTTGGTAATTGAAGCGTTTTATTCGCTGTGCTTTTTTCAGGTGAAACAAAAAGGGAGGCAAGATTGCCTCCCAATGGCTTATTTAATGCCATCTGCCGCCATGCGATCGCGGATATGCTGCGCACGTTCAGCCGAGGCGGGGTGATCGTCAAACATTGAACTCTGACGGCCTTCCTCCATCTTCGCCAGTTTTTCGAAGCTGGTGGCTAACCCGGCTGGGTTGATACCGCGTTTGCGCAACAGGTCGTAAGAGTAGTCATCCGCTTCGGACTCCTGGCGCTGCGAGAACTGGGAGTTAACCAGTTGCTCGCCCAGTGCGCCAAGCTGCGACTGCGACAAGCTGCCCACAATCCCGCCTGCGGAGGCCGCCGCCGCGCGCACCGCATTGGTGCCGAGTGCAACCTGCATGCCTTTCTTCACATGGCCAAGCGCCACGTGACCCATTTCGTGGCCAATCACCGCTTCAACTTCGTTATCGGTCATCATGTCCATTAACGCGCTGTAGACGCGGATGCAGCCATTCGCCATGGCGAAGGCGTTAACATCTTTTGCCACGTAGACTTTGTAGTTCACGGGCTGGCCATTGATGTTGTCACCCAGAGCGGTGGCAATTTTATTCAAACGCTGTGTATACGGGCTGCTGGCCGGTGCGATGGTCGCTTTGCTGTCCATCTGTTTACAGGCGTCATCGCTTAGCGCTTTTACCTGCGCGTCGCTCAACGTGTAGGCCTGGAACGCTTCCGCTCCTGAGCTAAGAAAACCGTTGGAGTTCATGTTCTGACACCCGGCAAGCAGGGTAGTCATTCCCAGGGCAAAAAGGGCTGGGCGAATTTTCATTTGTTCTCTTCCGCAATAATTGGATAGCTATTCTGTTCATACACAGGTTCAGGCGAACCGGTGGTGAGCTTAAGTATAAGGAACAGAACAGAAGGCGGGCGAGGAGATTGCGCAACATGCGAGCAGCTTCCAGAGATTTCTGAATCGGCAAAAGGATGCTCCATGTACATGACTTGTCGCTTGGGTTACATTGTTGGCACTTTTTTCCGGCGTAGCCCAAAACGCGCTGTCGTCAAGTCGTTACGGGAACAGCCCTTAACAGTCCGATCTGGAGTCAAAATGTCCTCACGTAAAGAGCTTGCTAATGCTATTCGTGCGCTGAGCATGGACGCGGTACAGAAAGCCAAATCCGGTCACCCGGGAGCCCCGATGGGGATGGCCGATATCGCCGAAGTGCTGTGGCGTGATTTTCTGAACCATAACCCGACAAATCCGGCCTGGGCTGACCGTGACCGCTTTGTGCTGTCCAATGGCCACGGCTCAATGCTGATTTACAGCCTGCTGCACCTCACCGGCTACGATCTGCCGATGTCTGAACTGCAGAATTTCCGTCAGCTGCACTCAAAAACGCCGGGCCATCCGGAAGTGGGCTACACCGTCGGTGTTGAAACCACTACCGGCCCACTGGGCCAGGGCATTGCCAACGCTGTAGGTATGGCGATTGCTGAGAAAACCCTCGCCGCGCAGTTCAACCGCCCGGGTCATGACATTGTTGACCACTTCACCTACGCCTTTATGGGCGACGGCTGCATGATGGAAGGCATCTCCCACGAAGTCTGCTCGCTGGCTGGTACGCTGAAGCTGGGCAAACTGGTGGCGTTCTATGATGACAACGGCATTTCCATTGATGGTCACGTGGAAGGCTGGTTTACCGACGATACGGCGAAACGCTTTGAAGCCTATGGCTGGCATGTGGTTCGTGGCATTGACGGTCATAACGCTGATGCCATCAAACGCGCCGTTGAAGAAGCACGCAGCGTGACGGATAAACCGTCTCTGCTGATGTGCAAAACTATCATCGGTTTCGGTTCGCCGAACAAAGCCGGTACCCACGACTCCCACGGTGCGCCGCTGGGCGACGCGGAAATCGCGCTGACCCGTGAGCAGCTTGGCTGGAAATACGCACCGTTTGAAATCCCGTCTGAAATCTATGCTCAGTGGGATGCAAAAGAAGCAGGCAAGGCGAAAGAAGCGGCGTGGAACGATAAGTTCGCTGCTTACGCGAAAGCCTTCCCGCAGGAAGCGGCTGAATTCACCCGCCGTATGAAAGGCGAGTTGCCGTCTGATTTCGACGCTAAAGCGCAGGCCTTTGTTGAAAAGCTGCAGGCCAATCCGGCGAAAATCGCCAGCCGTAAAGCCTCTCAAAATGCTATCGAAGCTTTCGGCCCGCTGTTGCCGGAATTCCTCGGCGGTTCCGCTGACCTGGCTCCTTCGAACCTGACTATCTGGTCCGGTTCGAAAGCGATTAACGAAGATACTGCGGGTAACTACATTCACTACGGCGTGCGCGAGTTCGGCATGACCGCGATTGCCAACGGTATCGCTCTGCACGGCGGCTTCCTGCCATACACCTCTACCTTCCTGATGTTTGTTGAATATGCACGTAATGCGGTGCGTATGGCGGCGTTGATGAAACAGCGTCAGGTGCTGGTTTACACCCACGACTCGATTGGTCTGGGCGAAGACGGCCCGACTCACCAGCCGGTAGAGCAGGTTGCTTCTCTGCGCGTTACGCCGAACGTTAGCACCTGGCGTCCATGTGATCAGGTAGAATCTGCGGTGGCATGGAAATACGGGGTTGAGCGCCATGATGGCCCGACTGTGCTGATCCTCTCCCGCCAGAATCTGGCCCAACAGGAGCGTACCGCACAGCAGCTGGCAGATATTGCCCGCGGTGCGTACGTCCTGAAAGATTGCGCGGGTCAGCCGCAACTGATCCTGATTGCCACTGGCTCAGAAGTGGAACTGGCCGTATCGGCGTGGGAAAAACTCTCTGCCGAAGGCGTGAAGGCGCGCGTAGTGTCTATGCCGTCCACCGACGCGTTCGACAAGCAGGATGCGGCTTACCGTGAATCCGTACTACCGAAAGCCGTCTCCGCACGCGTGGCGATTGAAGCCGGTATTGCTGACTTCTGGTATAAATACGTCGGTCTGAACGGCGCTATCGTCGGTATGACCACCTTTGGTGAATCAGCTCCGGCGGAGTTGCTGTTTGAAGAGTTTGGCTTCACTGTCGACAATGTTGTAGCAAAAGCGAAAGCACTGCTGTAATCCCCCTCTGGCCCGGCGGCGAAATGCCTGCCGGGCCAGCACAAACATGTCATTCCAGATGGCATCGATGTCTTATTAAAGCTACAGATTTGCAGGCCCGCTAAACATACCGTCATCCCTCCATATCAATCCATCAATCAGCCATGCCTCTGCTTTAGTTTCTTCAGCCGCTTACTACCCGTTTAGCCCTCTCTTCACAGTACGCCTTATACGCCGTTGATTTATGTATAAAAAATATACTGGATATTTATACAGTGTGTCGTATAATAATTCTACAAATTATCCAAGGTGAGTGTGTAAGGAGTGAACCTATGGTAATCCCTGGTGAAAATTTCAGTTCGCAACATGTTCTGGTGACAATCAGCAGCCGCGAAATCGCAAAATTAACAGGCCTGACTCACACCGAAGTGAAACGGATGGTGAAAAGCCTGGAAACTGCGCAACGGCTCTCCCAGCCGGTGAATGAGCATATGTATGAGCGAGAAGGTGAGATGCGACAGGAGTTTTTGCTTAATAAGCGAGACTCGCTGCTGACAGTTTCACGCCTCTCGCCGGGCTTTACAGCAGAAATGCTCGATCGCTGGCAGGAGAAAGAGACGCTTATCAGCCTGCCTGATTTTACTAATCCGGCAGCCGCTGCGCGCGCGTGGGCCGAACAGTATGAAAAGCGTCAGCGTGCAGAAGCACTGCTTGCCCTTTCTGCCCCAAAAGCGGAGTTCTTTGACCGGTATGTCAGGGTTGAAGAGTCGCTTGGTTTCCGTCAGCTTTGTAAGATGCTCCGGGTGAAGGAATCTCAGTTCCGGAACTTTTTGCTTGAACGCAACATTATGCAGCGCGTCGACGGTACGCTGATGCCGCCGCAATACCATATTGATGCGGGCTACTTTACCGTCCATGGCGGCGTAGGGGAAAACAAGCGTAGCTGGTCTCAGGCGCGTTTCACCGCTAAGGGTGTAAAATGGGTTGCTGATTTGTGGGCTAAACAGCTCTCTTCGCTGCCGGTGGAGATGCCGCGCGCAGAGCGTACCGAAGCCATCACGCCGGAACGTAGCTGGTTTTAATCATCATCATTAAAGTGCTTTGCCGGAATCAACCTTCCTCAATCAACACATCACGCAGGGATGCTTTGTTGCGCTTGTTTCCCCCTTTTGTAAATTCTCAGTCTCACGAACGAACCCTCTGTGTGCACCAATTATTCCAATGAAAATGTGATGCAGGTCAGATTACTGGCGAAACCGTCTGGACAATCATTCCTTTTATTCCAGGTTTCGCTTATTCTAGCTGAAGCGTTTCAGTCGACTAAATGTTCGACAAATAATCAAACAGACGCAGTTTAAGCAGGCGAGGATTCCCCTTCTGTGGTTGCTGGATTACTCTGTCATCCACTTCAGGCTGGCTAGCCTTGCAGGAGAGTTATGACCGTACGCATAGCGATTAATGGTTTCGGTCGCATTGGACGCAACGTGGTTCGTGCTTTGTATGAATCCGGGCGTCGGGCGGAAATCACCGTGGTGGCAATCAACGAACTGGCCGATGCCGTTGGCATGGCGCATTTGTTGAAATATGACACCAGCCATGGGCGTTTCGCATGGGATGTTCGCCATGAACGTGAACAGCTGATTGTCGGCGACGATGTTATTCGCATCCTGCATGAGCGTGCTATTGACACGCTGCCCTGGCGCGAGTTGGGCGTGGATGTGGTACTCGACTGTACAGGCGTGTACGGCAACCGTGACGATGGCGCGGCACATCTGGCGGCGGGCGCGAAAAAAGTGCTCTTTTCCCATCCTGGTAGCCACGATCTTGATGCAACGATTGTTTTCGGCGTTAACCAAAACACGCTGCGAGCCGACGACTTGCTGGTTTCTAACGCGTCCTGTACGACGAACTGTATTATTCCGGTCATAAAACTACTCGACGATGCGTATGGCATTGAGTCAGGAACCGTGACAACGATTCACTCAGCGATGCACGACCAGCAAGTGATTGACGCCTATCATCCCGATTTGCGGCGTACGCGCGCAGCCAGTCAGTCCATCATCCCGGTGGATACAAAACTGGCGGCAGGCATCTCGAGAATTTTCCCGCAGTTTAATGACAGATTTGAAGCGATAGCGGTACGCGTGCCGACGATTAATGTCACCGCTATCGATCTGAGTGTAACGGTGAAGAAACCGGTAAAAGCCAGTGAAGTCAATGTGTTGCTGCAAAAAGCAGCGCAGGGAACATTTCATGGTATAGTTGATTATACGGAATTACCGTTGGTTTCAACCGATTTTAACCACGATCCGCACAGTGCCATTGTTGATGGCACGCAGACACGGGTCAGTGGCGCGCACCTGATTAAAACCCTGGTATGGTGCGATAACGAATGGGGCTTTGCTAACCGAATGCTCGACACGACGTTAGCAATGGCGGCTATTGGTTTCAGGTAGGGCGCAACAGCGCTCGCAAAACTTTAAGAATCATTGAGAGGATTCACCATGTCTGTAATTAAGATGACCGATCTGGATCTGGCTGGTAAACGCGTTTTCATCCGTGCTGATCTGAACGTGCCGGTTAAAGATGGCAAAGTGACCAGCGACGCGCGTATTCGTGCTTCTCTGCCGACCATTGAACTGGCGCTGAAGCAGGGTGCGAAAGTGATGGTGACTTCCCACTTGGGTCGTCCGACCGAAGGCGAGTACAACGAAGAATTCTCTCTGCTGCCGGTTGTTAACTATCTGAAAGACAAACTGTCCAACCCGGTTCGCCTGGTTAAAGATTACCTGGACGGCGTTGAAGTTGCCGCAGGTGAACTGGTCGTTCTGGAAAACGTTCGCTTTAACAAAGGTGAAAAGAAAGACGACGAAGCACTGTCTAAAAAATACGCTGCACTGTGCGATGTGTTCGTGATGGACGCATTTGGTACTGCGCACCGCGCGCAGGCGTCTACGCATGGTATCGGTAAATTTGCTGATGTTGCTTGCGCAGGCCCGCTGCTGGCAGACGAACTGGAAGCACTGGGTAAAGCGCTGAAAGAACCGGCTCGTCCGATGGTTGCCATCGTTGGTGGCTCTAAAGTTTCCACTAAACTGACCGTTCTGGATTCTCTGTCAAAAATCGCTGACCAGCTGATTGTTGGCGGCGGCATTGCGAACACCTTCGTTGCTGCTCAAGGCCATAACGTTGGTAAATCCCTGTACGAAGCCGACCTGGTTGATGAAGCCAAACGCCTGCTCACTACTTGCGATATCCCGGTCCCGACAGATGTTCGCGTTGCGACAGAGTTCTCTGAAACCGCAACCGCGACCCTGAAATCTGTTTCTGACATCAAAGATGATGAGCAAATTCTGGATCTGGGCGACGTTTCTGCACAAAAACTGGCTGAAATCCTGAAAAACGCCAAAACTATTTTGTGGAACGGTCCGGTTGGCGTGTTTGAATTCCCGAACTTCCGTAAAGGTACCGAAATTGTGGCTAACGCGATTGCCGACAGCGACGCGTTCTCCATCGCAGGCGGCGGCGACACTCTGGCGGCGATTGACCTGTTTGGTATCTCTGACAAGATTTCCTACATCTCCACTGGCGGTGGCGCGTTCCTCGAATTTGTGGAAGGCAAAGTACTGCCGGCAGTAGCCATGCTCGAAGAGCGCGCTAAGAAGTAAGACATTCAAGGGCAGGGAAACCTGCCCTGTTTTCAGCGCGCTTTCGGGCTCGCTTTAATTCTCTACACAAAATCATTCAAGTTGCATCAAGGCGGCAACGGAGTGAATCATCAGGAACTGACTAAAATAAGTCTCTGATGTAAGCGAAGGCAGCCAGCGCCGAGTCAGCTTGAAGGATGATGTGTACAACGGCCGAAGATACAGGACTACGTAACATGTCTAAAATTTTTGATTTCGTAAAACCTGGCGTGATCACTGGTGATGACGTTCAGAAAGTGTTCCAGGTAGCTAAAGAAAACAACTTCGCTCTGCCTGCGGTTAACTGCGTGGGTACTGACTCCATCAACGCCGTTCTGGAAGCTGCAGCGAAAGTTAAAGCGCCTGTTATCGTTCAGTTCTCTAACGGTGGCGCAGCGTTCATCGCGGGTAAAGGTGTGAAAACCGACGTTCCGCAGGGCGCGGCAATTCTGGGTGCTATCTCTGGTGCGCATCACGTTCACCAGATGGCTGAGCACTACGGTGTGCCGGTTATTCTGCACACTGACCACTGCGCTAAAAAACTGCTGCCGTGGATCGACGGCCTGCTGGATGCGGGTGAAAAACACTTCGCCGCTACCGGTAAACCGCTGTTCTCTTCTCACATGATTGACCTGTCTGAAGAGTCTCTGGAAGAGAACATCGCGATCAGCTCCAAATACCTGGCGCGTATGGCCAAAATGGGCATGACGCTGGAAATCGAACTGGGTTGCACCGGTGGTGAAGAAGACGGCGTAGACAACAGCCACATGGACGCGTCTGCACTGTACACCCAGCCGGAAGACGTTGATTACGCGTACACCGAGCTGAACAAAATCAGCCCGCGTTTCACCATCGCCGCTTCCTTCGGTAACGTACACGGCGTGTACAAACCGGGTAACGTGAAACTGACCCCGACTATCCTGCGCGATTCTCAGGAATATGTTTCCAAAAAACATAACCTGCCGCACAACAGCCTGAACTTCGTATTCCACGGTGGTTCCGGTTCTTCCGCACAGGAAATCAAAGACTCCGTAAGCTATGGCGTTATCAAAATGAACATCGATACCGACACCCAGTGGGCAACCTGGGAAGGTATTCTGAAGTATTACAAAGAAAACGAAGGCTACCTGCAGGGCCAACTGGGCAACCCGAAAGGCGCAGACCAGCCGAACAAAAAATACTACGATCCGCGTGTATGGCTGCGTGCAGCGCAGTCCAGCATGGTGACTCGTCTGGAACAGGCTTTCAAAGAACTGAACGCGGTAGACGTTCTGTAATTTGCACTGCTTCTGTCTGAAAAGGCCCGCATTTTGCGGGCCTTTTTTATTGCGAATTCAATAGAATGCCTGCGAACACAAAATGTGATCAACTTGGCGAAATGGCGGCTTTATGCTTACCCTTTAGGAATATCTCCTTGCTGGAAGGGGTGGTTTTCCCGTTTTGGAACAACATAAGGAAGCACGAATGGAAGATCTTAACGTTGTCGACAGCATCAACGATGCAGGTTCGTGGCTGGTGAACAACCAGGCGCTGTTGTTGAGCTATGTCGTTAATATCGTGGCGGCTATCGCCATTATCATTGTCGGGATGATTGTGGCACGCATTGTCTCGAATACCGTCAACCGACTGATGGTGGCGCGACACATTGATGCCACGGTGGCGGATTTTCTTTCCGCACTGGTGCGCTACGCTATTATCGCGTTTACCTTGATTGCCGCTCTGGGGCGCGTTGGTGTGCAAACCGCCTCGGTGATCGCGGTTCTTGGTGCCGCCGGTCTGGCTATCGGTCTGGCGCTGCAAGGTTCGCTCTCTAACCTCGCTGCTGGTGTGCTGCTGGTGACTTTCCGTCCGTTCCGCTCTGGCGAGTATGTCGATCTGGGTGGCGTGGCCGGTACGGTATTGCAGGTGCAGATTTTCTCCACCACCATGCGCACTGTCGATGGGCGTATTGTGGTTATTCCGAACGGCAAAATTATCGCCGGGAATATCGTTAACTTCTCCCGCGAACCGGTGCGGCGCAACGAGTTCATCATTGGCGTGGCGTATGATTCTGATATTGATGAGGTGAAACGCATCCTGACTGAAATTATTCAGGCTGACGAACGCATTATCAAAGATCGTGAAATGACGGTACGCCTCAATGAATTGGGGCCTTCATCGATTAATTTTGTGGTACGCGTCTGGAGCAAGAGCAGCGATCTGCAAAACGTTTATTGGGATGTGCTGGAGCTTATCAAACGCCGTTTTGACGAAAATGGTATCAGTTTCCCGTACCCACAAATGGATGTGAATTTCAAACGCGTGAAAAATTCCACAGAACAGTAAACATCAAGGCCGGGGTTCCGGCCTTATTTGTGCTCTTCGCTATTAGAAGTGCTTATTAGTGATTAGTATTATCCATTTCATCTAATGATCATCCCGCGCTATAGTCAGCGCTCGCAACAACTCTGACGGAATCACTACGTGCTATCTTATTATTTTCAAGGCCTTATGCTTGGGGCTGCGTTGATCCTGCCGCTTGGGCCACAAAATGCCTTTGTCATGAATCAGGGCATCCGCAGGCAGTACCACATCATGACCGCGGCTCTTTGTACGCTCAGTGACGTATTACTGATTTGCGCGGGCATCTTCGGCGGGAGCGCATTGCTGATGCAGTCGCCGTGGCTGATGGCGCTGGTGACCTGGGGCGGCGTGGTGTTTCTACTGTGGTACGGCTTTGGCGCACTGAAAACGGCGTTCGGGAGCAACATTGAACTGGCGACTGCTGAAGCATTGCGGCAAGGGCGTTGGCGGATAGTCGCCACGATGCTGGCGGTTACCTGGTTGAATCCCCACGTTTACCTCGATACGTTTGTGGTGCTTGGCAGCCTGGGTGGTCAGCTTGATGCGGAGCCAAAACGCTGGTTTGCACTGGGCACGGTGAGCGCCTCCTTCCTGTGGTTTTTCAGCCTTGCTTTACTTGCTGCCTGGCTTGCGCCGCGTTTGCGCACGGCGCAAGCGCAGCGGGTGATTAACACCCTGGTGGGGGTGGTGATGTGGTTTATCGCTTTCCAGTTGGCGCGAGAAGGTGTGCGCCATATGCAGGGATTATTCAGTTAAGGTAAGTCCGATGGACAATTCACGCTTAGCCGCTAAGCTTGCTGCCAGGCGTCCTGCAATTCTGGGCGTAACAAAAGCACCATGGAGGAGCAACTGTGAAATTTAAAGTGATGGCCCTGGCGGCAATGGTCGGTTTCAGCGCGATGGCGGTACAGGCGAGCGAATTGCCGGACGGTCCGCATATTGTCACCTCGGGTACGGCAAGCGTGGACGCGACCCCGGACATCGCCACGCTGGCGATTGAGGTCAATGTCGCCGCGAAAGACGCTGCCTCAGCCAAAAAACAGGCCGATGACCGTGTTGCGCAATACCTTAGCTTTCTTGAGCAAAATGGCATTGCCCGGAAAGACATTAATTCTGCGAACTTACGCACGCAACCTGACTATGACTACCAGAACGGCAAAAGCATCCTGAAAGGCTACCGCGCAGTGCGTACTGTGGAAGTTACGCTGCGTGAGTTGGATAAACTTAATTCATTGCTGGATGGCGCGCTGAAAGCGGGGCTGAACGAAATTCGTTCTGTATCGCTGGGCGTTGCGCAACCGGAAACCTTTAAAGATAAAGCGCGTAAAGCGGCCATTGATGATGCGACGCGTCAAGCTCAGCAACTGGCAGCCGGTTTCAATGCCAAACTCGGCCCAATCTACAGCGTGCGCTACCATGTTTCCAACTATCAGCCGAGCCCGATGGTCCGCATGATGAAAGCGGATGCGCCAGAAGCCGCTTCCGCACAGGAAACCTATGAGCAACCGTCGATTCAGTTTGCTGATCAGGTAGATGTCGTGTTCCAACTGGAACCGACTCAGAGCCAGCCGCAGACAGCGGCACCGGCGAAGTAATGCTTTTCGCCCTCTCCCGGCCGGGAAGAGGGCGTTTTCTTAATCCTGCCTTAACACCCGATGCCCATATTCCAGCAACGCGTCCGTGACGTTGCGCATCATCCGGCTTTCCGGCGCAAAACGGTGCCAATACAGCATCCGGCGCTGTAGTAAACCGGGTGTGAGATCGATCAGATCGCCGCTGTTCAGCTCTTTTTCAATTTGCAGATGTGGGATCATGCAACAGGTCGTACCCTGGCGCGCCAGTTGTACAAACGCTTCGGAAGAGTTGACGATATGGCAAGGCACGCTGCCCGGCGGTAAATCGAAATACTGCTGTAAAAACGCCTGATGCATATCATCGAGATGATCAAACGCAACCGCCGGTGCTTTTAGCAGTGCGGAGCGGGTAACGCCATTCGGGAAATAGCGGTCAGCAAACGCTTTCGAACCGACAAACAGATAATCCAGCGCACCGAGTTGGTCGACCAGGCAACTCGGCAGCGCCTGCGGCTGAATACTCACTGCGCCAACCACTTCACCGCGACGCAAACGCTCCTGAGTGCGGGTTTCGTCTTCCACCTGCAGATTCAGGCGAATCGGCGAGTCGGCCAGTACCGGGGCTAATGCCGGCAACAGCCAGGTCGCCAGACTGTCGGCGTTGACCGCCAGTGATAACAGCAGCGGCGTGGAACCGGTTTGTTCGTCGCCAAGCCACTCTTCTTCCAGTAGCTCGACCTGGCGCAGCAACGCCAGCAGTTTTTGCCCCTGCTCTGTGGGGCGAGGTGGAACGGTGCGCACCAGCAGCGGCTGACCAAACATATTTTCCAGTTGCTTAATGCGCTGCGACACGGCGGACTGGGTAATACACAGCTTTTGTGCGGCACGTTCAAATCCGCGCTCACGAATAACCGCATCAAGCGCCTGTAATGTTCTGTAGTCCGGACGTTTCATTGCTCGGGCATTCTCCTGAAAAAATCGTATTCAGCACTATGACATAAATTTTTGTTCGGTACAGACGAAATTGGACGTCGCGTAATGTGACACTGGTCACAGGGACATTTAGGGTAACGCTGGTCTATAATGCGCCTGAAATTTCACACCACAGGCAAACGACCATGACGCAGGATGAACTCAAAAAAGCAGTGGGATGGGCAGCGCTTAAGTATGTCGAACCTGGCACCATTGTGGGTGTTGGCACGGGCTCTACCGCTGCACACTTTATTGACGCGCTGGGCACCATGAAAGGCCAGATCGAAGGCGCGGTTTCCAGCTCGGACGCGTCCACCGAGAAACTGAAAAGCCTTGGCATTACCGTATTCGATCTCAACGAGGTGGACCGTCTGGGCATCTATGTGGATGGCGCGGATGAAATTAACGGCCAGATGCAGATGATCAAAGGCGGCGGCGCGGCGCTGACGCGTGAAAAAATTATCGCCTCGGTGGCGGATAAATTCATCTGCATCGCGGATGCCTCCAAGCAGGTTGATATCCTCGGCAAGTTTCCATTGCCGGTGGAAGTGATTCCGATGGCGCGTAGCGCTGTTGCTCGCGAGCTGGTCAAGCTGGGCGGTCGCCCGGAATACCGGCAAAATGTGGTAACGGATAACGGCAACGTCATCCTGGACGTTTACGGTCTTGAGATCATCGACCCGATTGCGCTGGAAAACAGCATCAATGCGTTGCCAGGCGTAGTGACTGTAGGGTTGTTTGCTAACCGTGGCGCGGATGTGGCGCTGATCGGCACTGCTGACGGCGTGAAAACTATCGTGAAATGATCTGACAGGGAGGCGCTGGTCTCCCTGTAAAAAATCTGCAATGGGCAAATTTGGTGATATCTGTCACGCTTTCGCCCTTGCCTTGCGTTACCTGCCGCTTGCATCTTCATTCTTAGCATTTTTCTCTGCCATTTCCCGCTGTATGACATTTCTTCAGATGCCCGACGCAAACGTTCATATTGCTGCGATAGTTTTTTTTGATATGTTGACTAACGCGGATTGCAATCTGCACAACATCACAGTCAAGACAAAACAGGGTCGGGTAAATGGCAAAGGTATCACTGGAGAAAGACAAGATTAAATTTCTGCTCGTCGAAGGGGTGCACCAGAAAGCTCTGGATAGCCTTCGCGCTGCGGGTTACACCAACATTGAGTTTCACAAAGGCGCGCTGGATAGCGAGCAACTGAAAGAGTCTATCCGTGATGCCCACTTTATTGGCCTGCGATCCCGTACTCAACTGACTGAAGACATCATCGCTGCGGCGGAAAAGCTGGTGGCTATCGGTTGTTTCTGTATTGGTACCAACCAGGTGAATCTGGATGCAGCCGCGAAGCGTGGCATTCCGGTATTCAACGCGCCGTTCTCTAACACCCGTTCGGTGGCGGAGTTAGTAATTGGCGAACTGCTGTTGCTGATGCGCGGTATTCCTGAAGCGAACGCCAAAGCGCACCGTGGTATCTGGAATAAGCTGGCGGTTGGCTCATATGAAGCGCGCGGTAAAAAACTCGGTATTATCGGTTACGGTCATATTGGCACGCAGCTTGGTATTCTGGCGGAATCGCTGGGGATGCATGTCTATTTCTATGATATCGAAAGCAAATTGCCACTCGGCAATGCAACTCAGGTGCAACATCTCTCCGACTTGCTGAATATGAGCGATGTGGTGAGCCTGCATGTGCCAGAAAACGCTTCTACAAAAGATATGATCGGGCCAGAAGAGCTGGCGCTGATGAAGCCGGGCGCATTACTGATCAATGCCGCTCGCGGTACGGTGGTGGATATTCCGGCACTGTGTGATGCGCTGAAGCGTAAACATTTGGCGGGCGCGGCAATCGACGTGTTCCCGACTGAACCAGCGACCAACAGCGACCCGTTTAACTCCCCGCTGTGTGAATTCGATAACGTCCTGCTGACGCCGCACATTGGTGGTTCCACGCAGGAAGCGCAGGAAAACATCGGTCTGGAAGTGGCCGGTAAACTGATCAAGTACTCCGACAACGGTTCGACGCTTTCTGCGGTGAACTTCCCGGAAGTCTCTTTGCCGCTGCACGGTGGCCGTCGTTTGCTGCATATCCACGAAAACCGCCCTGGCGTTCTGACTGCACTCAACCAAATTTTCGCCAGTCAGAATATCAACATTGCCGCGCAGTACCTGCAAACCACGCCGTATATGGGTTATGTGGTTATTGATATTGAAGCGGATGAAGATGTGGCGCAGAAAGCGTTGCAGAGCATGAAAGCGATTCCGGGCACCATTCGTTCCCGTCTGCTGTTCTAAACGATGTTTTTTTCCTCTCCCGCAAGGGAGGGGAAAGTTACCACTGCCATATTCTGGATGGTGTAACCATCGCAGGCAGCGGGATATCCCACTCTTCCACTGGCAACTTCTCCACACGCTGGCAGTCATGCGCGTAACCTACCGGTTGCAGACCGTATTCGCGCCAGTTTTGCAGCGTGCGATCGTAAAAACCCCCTCCCATTCCAAGGCGCTGCCCTTGTTCATCAAAGGCGACCAGCGGCGTAATCAGCACGTCGAGTTGGCTGAGCGGCAGCACTTCGCGCACATCCAGCTTCGGTTCCTGAATTTTCAGACGGTTAACGACCAGTTCACTGTGCGGATGGTAATGCAGAAACAGTAAATTGCCGGGGCTAAAGGGGTGCAACACGGGCAAGTAAACGCGTTTACCGCTACGCCAGAGTTGCTCTATCAGCGGTTGGGTATCCAGCTCACCATCAAAAGAGAGAAACAACGCTACGCTATGTGCCATCACAACCGGCGCATACGCCATCATGCGTGCCGCGGCCTGCTGGGCGAAGTGTGTTTGTTGTTCAGGAGTGAGTTCACGCCGGCGCTGGCGAATAACTTTGCGGATTTCTTGTCGCGACGAGGGAAAATCAGGAAGTTGCGTCATGGTACTTGTAATAAAGAAGGGAATCTCCGAGATGCCGCCGCTGGCTGTAACCCTTGAACCCTTGGTTCAAGGTGAATGCGTCGTCATAGTTTTAAGGCTTCTCGGACGGACCGAGCATGCTCACCAACCATGGATCGCCACATTCTTGTGGTATGAAATATCGGCTCAGGGGACTGGCCCGCTTGCAAACATCTCAGAGATATTTTTTAGCTTCACGGTCACTCTAACACAGATGACCCTGAAGCGTTATTCAAACTTTGGTCCCGGTCTTTCTGTTATGCGACCTTGATCAAGCAATGCCTGTTCAATGGTCTGCTGTAACATCCGAATACGCTGTTCCATGCTGGCGGCGTATTCGCGGGTCTTTGCTTTTTCCTGAGTCAGCTCGTAGCTAATGTTCAACGCGGCGATAAACACCAACTGCTCAGTATTTGTGACTCTAGTGCGAACCTTCAGATCTTGCAACCGCTGATTCAGATCCTCCGCGGCCTGATTCAGAGCATCTCTCTGTTCAGGCGGGCAATTCACTCGCAGTGAACGGCCAAAAATTTGGATATCGACGGGTTGTGCAGACATGCCACCTTCCTGCTGTTTGACTGCGCTCTGCCTCCGCATCCGAGTCCTGGGCTGCGAAGGGGCGACACTATAAGCTACCCCGGCGCGCGCTTTCAAGCTTTTTGCGTCTATACCTTAATGATTCGGTGTGCATGCATACGCATGGAACGTGAAGCATCACGGGTATATCACCAGGGGCCAAAGTGGTAGCATATCATGAATATTCCCCCCAACGACGACGAATGCGCATGTCTATACAGAACGAAATACCTGGTTACAACGATGTAGGCCAGCTACTCAACCAACAGGGCGTGGGATTACTTCCTGCTGAAATGCACGGGCTTATCGCGGGGATCCTCTGCGGCGGTAACAAAGATAGCTCCTGGCAGCCATTGCTGCATGATTTAACCAACGACGGTCTGGCATTCGGTCACGAGCTGGCGCAAGCGCTGCGCAGCATGCATTCAGCAACCAGTGACTCGCTGGAAGATGACGGTTTCTTGTTCCAGCTCTATCTGCCGGATGGCGACGATGTTAGCGTTTTTGACCGTGCCGACGCGCTGGCAGGCTGGGTGAATCATTTCCTGCTGGGGCTGGGCGTCACCCAGCCGAAGCTCGATAAAGTGACGGGTGAAACTGGCGAAGCGATTGACGATCTGCGCAACATTGCGCAGTTGGGTTATGACGAAGACGAAGATCAGGAAGAGCTGGAAATGTCGCTCGAAGAGATCGTCGAATACGTCCGTGTCGCGGCGCTACTGTGCCACGATACCTTCACGCGCCCTCAGCCTACCGCACCGGAAGTGCGTAAGCCCACGTTACATTAATTCACCTTGTAGGGAGTCGGTGTCATGACACAGCTTGAGTTTCTCCGTCGCCGCCAGGCATTGCTGGCGCAGATGGTTCCGGGCAGCGCGGCGTTAATTTTCGCCGCTCCGGAAGCCACCCGCAGTGCAGACAGTGAATACCCGTACCGCCAGCACAGCGATTTCTGGTATTTCACCGGTTTTAACGAGCCGGAAGCGGTGCTGGTGCTGATCAAAAGCGATGACACCCACAACCACAGCGTGCTGTTCAACCGCGTGCGCGACAAAACCGCCGAGATCTGGTTTGGTCGTCGCCTTGGTCAGGAAGCCGCACCGGAAAAGCTGGGCGTCGATCGCGCACTGGCTTTCCCGGATATCAACGAACATCTTTATCAATTGCTCAACGGCCTTGATGCCGTGTATCACGCGCAGGGTGAATTCGACTATGCCGACACCATTGTGTTTACCGCGTTAGGCAAGCTGCGCAAAGGCTCGCGTCAGAATCTGCTTGCGCCGCCAACGTTAACCGACTGGCGGCCGATGGTGCATGAAATGCGCCTGTTTAAATCTGCCGAAGAGATAGACGTGATGCGTCGCGCCGGGGAGATCTCCGCGCTGGCGCATACCCGCGCGATGCAGGTTTGTCGCCCGGGAATGTTTGAATATCAGCTTGAAGGTGAGATTCAGCACGAGTTTAACCGCCACGGCGCGCGTTTTCCCTCCTATAACACCATTGTGGGTTCTGGCGTGAACGGCTGCATCCTGCACTACACGGAAAATGAGAGCCAGATGCGTGATGGCGATCTGGTGCTGATTGATGCCGGTTGTGAATACAAAGGATATGCCGGCGATATCACCCGCACCTTCCCGGTCAACGGCAAATTCAGCCCGGCGCAGCGCGAAATCTACGATATCGTGCTGGCGTCACTGGAACGTGCCCTTGCGCTTTTCCGCCCAGGCACGTCCATCCAGGAAGTGACCAGCGAAGTGGTGCGCATCATGATTACCGGGCTGGTGAAGCTCGGCATCCTGAAAGGTGAAGTTGATGAGCTGGTGGAAAAAAGCGCGCACCGCCCGTTTTTTATGCACGGCTTAAGCCACTGGCTCGGGTTGGATGTGCACGATGTCGGTGTCTACGGCAAAGATCGCTCGCGTGAACTGGCGCCAGGCATGGTGCTGACGGTTGAACCGGGCCTCTATATCGCGCCGGATGCCGATGTGCCGGAACAGTATCGCGGTATTGGTATTCGTATTGAAGATGACATCGTCATCACTGAAGACGGCAACGAAAATCTGACCGCCAGCGTCGTGAAAAGCGCTGACGAGATTGAAGCGCTGATGGCGGCATCACATTCATGAGCGTGATCATTGTTGGCGGTGGCATGGCTGGCGCAACGCTTGCGCTGGCGATTTCTCATCTTACTCACGGCAAATTACCTGTTCATCTGGTGGAAGCCAGCGTACCCGGCGCATCCGCGCATCCGGGCTTTGACGCGCGTGCCATTGCGTTAGCAGCAGGTACGTGCCAGCAGCTGGCGCGCATTGGCATCTGGCAAGCCATTACCTCCTGTGCAACGCCGATTTCAACGGTTCATGTCAGCGATCGCGGCCATGCCGGTTTTGTCACGCTGGATGCGCAGGATTACCACATTGATGCGCTTGGTTACGTTGTCGAACTGCACGACGTTGGGCAGCGGCTGTTCACGCTATTGCAAAACGCGCCCGGCGTGACGCTGCACTGCCCGGCGAAAGTCAGCGCGGTTGCCCGTGATGAGCGGCAGGTGAGCGTAACGCTGGAAAGCGGTGAATGTATTACTGGTGAGTTATTGGTAGCGGCAGACGGCTCCCGTTCACGTATTGGCGAACAACTGGGTGTGAACTGGCAGCAAGCGCCTTATCACCAGGCGGCGGTTATCGCCAATGTCACAACGTCTGTGGCGCATCAGGGGCGGGCGTTTGAGCGTTTTACCGAACATGGCCCGTTGGCAATGTTGCCGATGTCACAAGGTCGCTGTTCGCTGGTATGGTGTCATCCGCTGGAAAAACAGCAGCAGGTTGCCGCCTGGTCTGACGAACGTTTCTGCCACGAGTTACAAAAGGCCTTTGGCTGGCGGCTCGGGCGTATCTTACATGTGGGCAAACGCAGCGTTTACCCGTTGAAGCTGACTGCGGTTTCTTCTCCTGTCTCGCACCGCGCGGTGCTGGTCGGGAATGCTGCACAAACGCTGCATCCTATTGCCGGACAGGGTTTTAACCTCGGTATGCGCGACGTGATGACGCTGGCGGAAACGCTGGCCGAGGCGTGGTCGGCTCAGCAAGATATCGGTTACTACCCCGTATTGACGGGCTACCGCGATCGCCGTCATGCAGATAAAAAAGCCACTATCGGCGTCACCGATGGGCTGGTGCATCTGTTTGCCAATCACTGGATACCGTTGGTCGTCGGGCGTAATGCCGGATTGATGGCGATGGAATTATTTACTCCGGCGCGTGATGCGCTGGCGCAGCGTACCCTCGGTTGGGTTGCCCGTTAAAGACAAAAGGAGCGAAGAGTGCAGAGTGTTGATGTTGCGATTGTCGGCGGCGGTATGGTCGGCCTGGCGCTGGCCTGTGGTTTACAGGGTAGCGGGTTGCGCGTGGCGGTGCTGGAGCAAAATGAGCCGACACCGCTGGCGGAAGATGCTCCCCCGGCGCTGCGCGTGTCAGCGATTAATGCTGCTAGCGAAAAGTTACTGACGCACCTTGGCGTCTGGTCAAACATTATTGCCCAACGTGCCGGGCGTTATCACGGCATGGAAGTGTGGGATAAAGACAGTTTTGGTCGCATCGCGTTTGATGATAAGAGCATGGGCTACAGCCATCTTGGTTACATTATTGAAAACGCAGTGATCCACCAGGCACTGTGGGATAAAGCCCAACAGTGTAAGGATGTCACTCTCCTGGCACCGGCTGAACTGCAGCAAGTGGCGTGGGGCGAAAACGACGCGTTTCTGACTTTAAAAGATGGCACCATGCTCACAGCTCGGCTGGTGGTTGGCGCAGATGGCGCGAATTCCTGGCTGCGCAACAAAACCGATATTCCGCTGACGTTCTGGGATTATCATCATCATGCACTCGTGGCGACCATTCGCACTGATGAACCGCATCAGGCGGTGGCGCGTCAGGTGTTTCACAACGACGGCATTCTCGCTTTTTTGCCACTTAACGATCCGCATTTGTGCTCGATTGTCTGGTCGCTGCCGCCAGCGCAGGCGAAAGCCATGCAGCAGGCGAGCGATGAAGAATTTAATCAGGCGTTGTGTGTGGCGTTCGATAACCGCCTTGGGCCGTGCCGCGTTGAGAGCGAGCGTCAGGTCTATCCGCTCACCGGACGCTATGCGCGCCAGTTTGCCGGGCACCGCCTGGCGCTGGTTGGCGATGCCGCGCACACCATTCACCCGCTGGCGGGGCAGGGCGTTAACCTCGGGTTTATGGATGTCGCTGAGTTAATCACCGAGCTGAAGCGTCTGAGCCGCGAAGGTAAAGACATTGGTCAACATCTCTATTTGCGCCGCTATGAGCGCAGCCGCAAACACAGCGCGGCGCTGATGCTGGCCGGGATGCAGGGCTTTCGCGAGCTTTTCTCAGGCGCAAATCCGGCGAAAAAGCTGCTGCGTGATATCGGCCTGAAACTGGCGGATACCCTTCCCGGTGTGAAAACACGGTTGTTACGCCAGGCAATGGGTCTTAACGATCTGCCTGATTGGTTACGTTAACTGCGTCACACTTTCCCTTCCCGACCCCGGGAAGGGATACCTCTTCCTCATTTGAAATATTCTAATTTCACCTCATTTTTCGGATTAGATTTTCTCATGTCGTGTTTTTTTCTTTTCAGGAAAATCTGCGTTTTTGCAGAGTGAAATACTGCAATTCCTTCCTATTTGTCATCAATGATGATTTTTTATGAAAAGTGAATCGTTATTCTTTGGAATAATACTCTGATGGCATTTTGTGTGTGATGGGTCATAAGCTAATGTGATGAACCATTTTTCCTTATGGTTAAGCGCTGCTTTCGGTGATAAGTTCAGGCCAAAGAGAACGTTTGCGTCGACGTCGTAAAACGGTGTCGGCACCAGTTGTTTTGGCGCAAATCACGCCGCCGAAAAACGTGATAGCTCAGCTTATTCGACGAGGAAAAGATGGCTCAGCAGACCCCTTTATACGAACAACACACGCTAAACGGCGCCCGCATGGTGGATTTCCATGGCTGGATGATGCCGCTGCATTACGGCTCGCAAATCGATGAGCACCACGCAGTGCGCACCGACGCCGGAATGTTTGATGTGTCGCACATGACCATCGTCGATCTCAAAGGCAGCCGTACCCGGGAGTTTCTGCGTTATTTACTGGCAAACGACGTCGCCAAACTCACTAAGCCCGGTAAAGCGCTCTATACCGGCATGCTAAATGCCTCGGGCGGTGTAATTGATGACTTGATCGTCTACTACTTCACCGAAGATTTCTTCCGCCTCGTTGTCAACTCCGCCACCCGCGAAAAAGACCTCTCCTGGATTTCCCAACACGCTGAACCTTATGCCATCGACATCACCGTCCGTGATGATTTGTCGTTGATCGCGGTACAAGGCCCGAACGCGCAGGCGAAAGCCGCCAGCCTGTTTACTGACGAGCAGCGCCGCGCCGTTGAAGGCATGAAACCGTTCTTTGGCGTTGAAGCCGGTGAGCTGTTCATTGCGACCACCGGTTATACCGGCGAAGCAGGGTATGAAATTGCGCTGCCCAACGAAAAAGCGGCCAGCTTCTGGCAGGCGCTGGTCAATGCGGGCGTGAAACCTTGCGGACTGGGCGCGCGCGATACTTTGCGTCTGGAAGCGGGTATGAACCTGTACGGTCAGGAGATGGATGAAGGTATCTCTCCGTTGGCCGCCAACATGGGTTGGACAATTGCCTGGGAGCCGCAGGAGCGAGACTTTATTGGCCGCGATGCGCTGGAACTGCAGCGTGAAAAAGGCACCGAACAACTGGTTGGCCTGGTAATGATCGAAAAAGGCGTATTGCGTAATGAGTTGCCGGTGCACTTCACTGATGCGCAAGGCAATGTGCAAAAAGGCGTGATCACTAGCGGTACGTTCTCGCCAACCCTCGGCTACAGTATTGCACTGGCGCGTGTTCCGGCGGGGATCGGCGAAAACGCCGTTGTACAGATCCGCAACCGCGAAATGCCGGTCAAAGTCACCAAACCTGTTTTTGTGCGCGCTGGCAAAGCCGTCGCGTAACCTTTTTATCTGGAGAGAATGAAATGAGCAACGTACCAGGCGAACTGAAATACAGCAAAGAACACGAGTGGCTGCGCAAAGAAGCGGACGGTACCTACACCGTTGGTATCACTGAACACGCACAGGAACTGCTGGGCGACATGGTGTTTGTCGACCTGCCGGAAACGGGCGCGACCGTCAGTGCAGGTGATGATTGCGCCGTTGCCGAATCGGTAAAAGCTGCTTCTGATATCTACGCGCCAATCAGCGGTGAGATCGTGGCAGTTAACGACCAACTGGCGGATTCTCCGGAGCTGGTGAACAGCGAACCGTACGGCGAAGGCTGGATCTTCAAAATCAAAGCCAGCGACGAAGCCGAAGTTGCCGCGCTGCTCGATGCAACAGCCTACGCTGCCCTGCTCGAAGACGAATAAATACGCATCATCCTTCGCGTTGCAGACGCGTTGGCTTCCTCGCTCACCCCAGGTACTTACTGATGTAAGCTTCCGGGGATTTGCTGCGTCGCCGCCTTCCTGCAACGCGAAAGATGTAGCGTATTCAGATAATTTCCAAATACGATTCACTGCACGTTTCAGGAACCCTCGCTCATGACACAGACTTTAAGCCAGCTTGAAAACCGTGGCGCTTTCATTGGACGTCACATTGGGCCGGATGCTCAGCAACAGCAGGAGATGCTGAACACCGTTGGCGCAGAGTCGCTTAATGCGCTGACAGCACTCATTGTGCCGAAAGATATTCAGCTCGCTACGCCGCCGCAGATTGGGGAATCCACTACCGAATATGCCGCGCTCGCCGAGCTGAAAGCCATTGCCAGCCGCAACAAGCGCTTTAAGTCTTACATTGGTATGGGTTACACCGCCGTGCAGTTGCCGCCGGTTATTCTGCGCAACATGCTGGAAAACCCAGGCTGGTACACCGCGTATACCCCCTATCAGCCGGAAGTATCCCAGGGCCGCCTTGAAGCGCTGCTCAACTTCCAGCAAGTTACGCTCGATCTCACCGGGCTGGATATCGCTTCTGCATCGCTGCTGGATGAAGCCACTGCGGCTGCCGAAGCAATGGCAATGGCGAAGCGCGTCAGCAAACTGAAAGGGGCCAACCGCTTCTTCGTTGCGGCAGACGTGCATCCGCAAACGCTTGACGTTGTGCGCACTCGCGCCGAAACCTTTGGTTTTGACGTGATCGTTGATGATGCAGCCAAAGTTCTTGATCACCAGGATGTGTTCGGCGTACTGCTCCAGCAGGTCGGCACTACGGGTGAAGTGCATGATTACAGCGCGCTGATTAACGAGTTGAAATCCCGCAAAATTGTGGTCAGCGTTGCCGCCGATTTGCTGACGCTGGTGCAACTGACTGCGCCGGGCAAACAGGGTGCTGACATTGTGTTTGGCTCCGCGCAACGCTTTGGCGTACCGATGGGTTACGGTGGCCCGCACGCGGCATTCTTTGCCGCAAAAGATGAATTCAAACGCTCCATGCCAGGTCGCATTATCGGCGTGTCGAAAGATGCCGCCGGTAACACCGCGCTGCGCATGGCGATGCAAACGCGCGAGCAGCATATTCGCCGCGAGAAAGCCAACTCCAACATCTGTACCTCGCAAGTCCTGCTGGCCAACATCGCCAGCTTGTACGCGGTTTTCCACGGTCCGGCCGGGCTGAAACGCATTGCCGGGCGTATTCATCGCCTGACCGATATTCTTGCTGCCGGCTTGCAGCGTGGCGGCCTGAAACTGCGCCACTCGCACTACTTCGACACCCTGTGTGTTGATGTTGCCGATAAAGCCGCCGTGCTGGCCCGCGCCGAGGCGCAGGAGATCAACCTGCGTAGCGACATTCTCAACGCTGTTGGCATCACGCTGGATGAAACCACCACGCGTGAAGATGTGCAGGTGTTGTTTAACGTACTGCTGGGTGATAAACACGGTCTGGATATTGACGCACTGGATAAAGACGTTGCACTCGACAGCCGTTCCATCCCGCAGAGCATGCTGCGTACAGACAGTTTCCTGACGCACCCGGTGTTTAATCGCTATCACAGCGAAACCGAGATGATGCGCTACATGCATTCGCTGGAGCGTAAAGATCTGGCGCTGAATCAGGCGATGATCCCGCTGGGCTCCTGCACTATGAAGCTGAACGCGGCGGCGGAAATGATCCCTATCACCTGGCCGGAATTTGCCGAACTGCACCCATTCTGCCCGCCGGAACAGGCTGAAGGCTATCACCAGATGATCGCCCAGCTCTCCGACTGGCTGGTGAAACTGACGGGTTACGATGCGCTCTGCATGCAGCCCAACTCTGGCGCACAGGGTGAATATGCGGGATTGCTGGCGATTCGTCACTACCATGAAAGCCGTAATGAAGGCCACCGCGATATCTGCCTGATCCCAAGCTCTGCGCACGGTACCAACCCGGCATCGGCACAAATGGCGGGGATGCAGGTGGTGGTGGTCGCTTGTGATAAAAATGGCAACATCGATCTGGCCGATCTGCGCGCGAAAGCGGAGCAGGCGGGCGACAATCTCTCGTGCATCATGGTGACGTACCCGTCCACGCACGGTGTGTATGAAGAGACGATTCGCGAAGTGTGTGAAGTGGTGCATCACTTTGGCGGCCAGGTTTATCTTGATGGCGCGAACATGAACGCCCAGGTGGGTATCACGTCACCGGGCTTTATTGGCGCTGATGTGTCGCACCTCAACCTGCATAAAACCTTCTGCATCCCGCACGGTGGCGGCGGGCCGGGCATGGGGCCGATTGGCGTGAAAGCGCATCTGGCACCGTTTGTGCCGGGCCACAGCGTGGTGCAGATTGAAGGGATGCTCACCCGCCAGGGCGCGGTCTCTGCGGCACCGTTTGGCAGCGCGTCGATTCTGCCGATCAGCTGGATGTATATCCGCATGATGGGCGCGGAAGGGCTGAAACAAGCGAGCCAGGTGGCGATTCTTAATGCCAACTACATTGCTAGCCGTCTGAAAGAGGCTTTCCCGGTGCTGTATACCGGCCGTAGTGGACACGTCGCGCACGAGTGTATTCTCGATATTCGCCCGCTGAAAGAAGAGACAGGTATCAGTGAACTGGATATCGCTAAACGTCTGATCGATTACGGTTTCCATGCGCCAACCATGTCTTTCCCGGTTGCCGGTACGCTGATGGTGGAGCCGACCGAATCGGAAAGTAAAGTCGAACTGGATCGCTTTATCGACGCAATGCTGGCGATTCGTGCTGAGATCGAGCGCGTGAAACAGGGCGAGTGGACGCTGGAAGATAACCCGCTGGTTAACGCACCGCATACGCAGAACGAGTTGGTTTCCGAATGGAACCACGGTTACACCCGCGAACTGGCGGTGTTCCCGGCAGGGTTTGCCAACAAATACTGGCCGACCGTGAAGCGTCTGGATGATGTGTACGGTGACCGTAACCTGTTCTGTTCCTGTGTACCGATGAGCGAATATCAGTAATACGCTGATTCGGCTATCTTTTAAGGGCGCTTCGGCGCCCTTTTTACTTTTCAGGAGAAACAGATGGCGATTGCATTAGTCACCGGTGGCAGCCGGGGCATTGGCCGCGCAACCGCGCTGCTGCTTGCTCAAGAAGGCTACACCGTCGCGGTCAATTATCACACCAACAAGCCTGCTGCCGACGATGTAGTGGCGAAAATCACTGCGCAGGGCGGTCACGCCTTCCCGGTACAGGCCGATATCAGTGATGAAGCGCAGGTTCAGGCCATGTTTGCGCGCCTTGATAGCGAGCCGCAGCCACTTACCGCGCTGGTCAATAACGCCGGGATCCTATTTCAGCAAAGCCGGGTGGAGCAACTGAGCGCTGAGCGTATCAACCGCGTTCTGGCGACTAACGTGACGGGCTATTTCCTCTGCTGTCGCGAAGCGGTCAAACGCATGTCCACTCAGCATGGCGGGCACGGCGGCGCGATTGTGAATGTTTCCTCGGCTGCGGCGCGTCTCGGTTCACCCGGCGAATACGTTGATTATGCGGCATCAAAAGGGGCGGTCGACACGCTAACGACCGGGCTGGCGCTGGAAGTTGCGGCAAACGGTATTCGCGTGAATGGTGTGCGTCCGGGGTTTATCTACACAGAAATGCATGCCAGCGGCGGCGAGCCTGGGCGTGTGGACAGGGTGAGCAGCGCGATCCCGATGCGGCGCGGTGGGCAACCGGAAGAAGTGGCGCAGGGAATTGTCTGGTTGTTGAGTGACAAAGCGTCGTATGTCACCGGCAGTTTTCTGGATTTAGCCGGCGGCAGATAAGTCCGCTTCTCCCACCAGGGAGAAGCGTTAACAGCGTCAGAGGGTTTCGCCGTTGCTGGCAATCACTTCTTTGTACCAATTAAAGCTCTTCTTACGAGAGCGTGACATATCGCCGGTGCCATCATCGTGCTTGTTCACATAGATAAAGCCGTAGCGTTTGCTGTACTGACCGGTGGTAAAAGAGACGCAGTCGATACAGCCCCACGGGGTATACCCCATCAAATCCACGCCGTCGTAGGTCACTGCTTTGACCATCTCTTTAACGTGCGCACGCAGATAATCGATGCGGTAATCGTCGTTGATGCTGCCATCGGCTTCGACTTTGTCGTATGCGCCAAAACCGTTCTCCACGATAAATAATGGTTTCTGATAGCGTTCGTATAGCTCGCACAACGCATAACGCAGGCCAACCGGATCAATCTGCCAGCCCCAGTCAGACGCTTTAACATGCGGATTAGGGACGCTGCCCTGGAAACCGGAAAGCGCATCGCCAACGCCGCCTTCCGCTTTCACCGCGTTGGTCATGTAGTAGCTAAAGCCGAGGTAATCGCAGCAACCCTCGCGCAGAATCGCCTCATCACCGGCTTCCATGTTGATGGTAAAACCGCGGCGTTCCCATTCGTTCAGCACATAAGAAGGGTAGTAGCCGCGCAGTTGTACGTCGGTAAAGACATAACGCTCACGCATGGATTCCTGGGCGTACATTACATCGTCCGGCTTACAGGAGAAGGGATACAGCGGCACCATCGCCAGCATGCAGCCAATCTTCATTTCCGGGTTGATACGATGGCCGATTTTCACCGCCATGGCGCTGGCAACGAACTGGTGGTGCAACACCTGGTACATGGTCTCTTCCGGGTTTTCATGTTCGGTGTAGACCACGCCGGAACAGCAGTAACCAAACAGCGGCGCGCGCCAGTTGCGCTGGTTGTTGATTTCGTTAAAGGTCATCCAATATTTGACCTTGGTTTTGTAGCGCTCAAACACCACTTGCGCGAAACGGACAAAGAAATCGACCACTTTACGGTTAGTCCAGCCACCATATTGCTGCACCAGGTGCAGCGGCATTTCGAAGTGGGACAGCGTGATGACCGGCTCGATGTTGTATTTCAACAACTCATCGAACATGTCGTCGTAAAACTTCAGCCCTTCTTCATTCGGCTGTTGCTCATCGCCCATCGGGAAGATGCGGGTCCAGGCGATGGAAGTGCGGAAACATTTGAAGCCCATTTCGGCGAAGAGTTTGATGTCTTCTTTGTAGTGACCATGAAAATCAATGGCTTCGTGGTTCGGGTAGTATTTGCCCGCGACGACGTCCTGCGTGATTTCACGTGGAACACCGTGCGCGCCGCCGGTCAGAACATCGCAAATGCTCGGGCCTTTGCCGCCTTTATTCCAGCCGCCTTCAACCTGGTGTGCGGCAACCGCGCCGCCCCATAAAAAGTCTTTCGGTAAGGTCAATTTTTTCATTGTTGCTGTTCCCGTTATATTGGCTGATAACGAGTCTAACAAAGGCGAATTAAATGTCACGATATAACAAATTACCGCTGGGGTAATTTGTTACACCGAAAAAACACACTGTTTTTTTATGCTATTTTCTTCGCCAGTTTACGCCCCAGCGACTCGAGAATATAAATAACAGGGATTTGTGTAGTAATATCGTAACCGCCAGTAATGCGCATTTGCGGCACATGCCAGGAAATATTAAAGTCCGCCAGTTTTGCCAGTCGGGAGTGTTCGTGGCTGGTGATTGACAACACTTTGCAGTGGTGCAAGCTGAACTGGCTGGCAAAGCGGAGGATCTCTTCCGTCTCGCCAGAAACCGAAAGCACAATTGCCAGCGCGTTTTTGGCCATATCATTCGTGACCGGAAAATAAGGGTCGTCGATATGGTTACTGAATTTACCGATATTTGAGAAGAATCTTGCGCCATATTTCGCTAGCGCGCCCGATGTGCCTGCACCGACAAATATAATGCGTTCGGAAGATAATATAATATCAACGGTGCTATCTAATAATTTATCGAACTCATCATTGTTGACGCTTTTAAAAAAACTGATCACTTCGCTGGCGCCAAAATTTGCTTGCGGCGGCTCATTTTGCTCTAAATATAATTTAAAACGCACGCGAAATTCAGAGTAGCCTTCACAGTTGAGCTTGCGGCAAAAGCGCAACACGGTCGTGGTGGAGACGCCCGCCGCATCGGCCAGTTCACGAATCGTCATGTACATTACTTTGTCGCGATTTTTGATGACAAAGTTGTAAACCAGCATCTCCAGAGTATTCAGGCTGGCGATGGCGGAGTGAGTAAACATTGTCACGGCGATATCCTTTGCTTGCTGTAAACGTAGCCCAATGCAACCCGGCAGGCTTTTTGCGTGCCCACATGCTGCCATAACTTCCGCGCCGTTTCCCTGACTTTCGCATTCATGGGTGGCAACTCATGTCATGAAATATTCATCAATGATATTTATTTTAGCGTACAGGTGTGCACTGGAATCATTCTCAGTTACTCTATTGTTGCAACGTTTTTTGAGTTCTCCAGGAGTTTCCATGGTTAAGAAACCTTTAATCGCACAGGGATACACGCTGGCAGAGGAAATTGCCAACAGCATCAGCCACGGTATCGGGCTGGTGTTCGGTATTGTCGGTCTGGTACTGCTGCTGGTACAGGCGGTAGACAATAATGCCAGTATGACGGCGATTACCAGCTATACGCTTTATGGCGGCAGCATGATCCTGCTGTTCCTCGCCTCCACGCTCTACCATGCGATTCCGCATCAGCGCGCAAAACTATGGTTAAAGAAATTTGACCACTGCGCCATTTATCTGCTGATTGCCGGCACCTATACACCTTTTTTACTGATCGGGCTGGATTCACCGTTGGCGCGTGGGCTGATGGTTGTGATCTGGAGCCTCGCCCTGTTAGGGATCCTATTTAAGCTCACCATTGCGCACCGGTTCAAAGTGTTGTCGCTGGTGACATACCTGGCGATGGGCTGGCTGTCGTTGATTGTGATTTATCAGCTTGCGACGCGGTTATCCGTGGGCGGCGTGACGCTTTTGGCTGTCGGCGGACTGGTGTACTCGTTGGGCGTGATTTTCTACGTCTGTAAACGTATTCCCTATAATCACGCCATCTGGCACGGCTTTGTACTGGGCGGCAGCGTGTGCCACTTCCTGGCAATCTATTTGTACGTTGGTAAAGTTTAAGTAGTAGCGCCGGGCGGCACTTTTGCCGACCCGGCTGTAGCTTGTTCAAATGGTTTAACGCGGATTATTCTTCTTCCAGCGAATAGGGCAGTGGCTCGATGCTTAACGTATTGGCGTCGTCGCGTACACGGAACACGCTGTTTGCTTCCATGTCATTGTTCATCACTACCTGAACCAGCACGCGGCCGTCATCCAGCTGTGTTGACGCAAGTACCGTTCCGGTACGACGCCAGTTTGCACCCATCTGTAGCTCAAGATCTTCACCCGCATCCGGCGTGCGGCTGGCTGCGCCCGCCAGGTACCACAATGCACGTTTGTTGGCGCCACGGAATTTCGCGCGAGCAACCATCTCTTGCCCGGTATAGCACCCTTTTTTGAAGCTGATGCCGCCCAACGCCTGCAGGTTGGTCGCCTGCGGAATAAACTGTGCGCTGTTTGGCTCGTCAATCACGGCTAACCCGGCTTCGATATTCAGCGCCAGCCACTGCTGGCTATTGTTGAGCTGCGCTTCGCCGCGCAGTTTTTCCGTCACCTGTTCTGCCGTTGCGGCATCGGTAACAAGCAGGAAGTGCTCGGCTGGATGTTCAAACCACAGGAGGGTTGTTTCCCCTTCTTGCACAACCTGCTTTTCGCTGTCCGGCAATGTTGTGAAAAGATTGGCCAGCGCGGCGCGAGCCTGAAAACCGGCAACGCCCAGCAGCACATGTTCGTCATCTGCGGCGATAGTGACTTTTGAGAATACGGCGTACTTTTTCAGCTCGCGAAGCTGTGACTCACGTACGCTACGGCGTAGGATCCAGGCAAACCCCTCCTGATAGTGAAACAACCGCATATTGCTCCACATTTTGCCTTTAGAATCGCAATGCGCCGCCAGCAGATGCTGATCTGCCGCCATCTTCGACACGTCAGCGGTGACCTGGCCTTGCAGGTATTTCTCGCTATCCGCGCCGGTAATGGTTGCCAGCGCCCAGTCATCGAGTGTCATAAGCGTCAGCGGCAGACGGGCGGATGCGGTCGGCTGGCGCGGAGGAAATGGAGTAAAAGCCATAATAATGTCCTGATTAGCTTAACGCTGTGTTGGTACTTAATGGTAAAAGAGCCATTGTCCAATGCAAGCGATAAAGCATGCGATTTGTGCCATTGTGCGAGCATTGCGAGGCGCTACGCAGCACAGTGATAATTTTGCAGACTATGCCATTTATTCTGGAAGCAGGCGCGGGAAGTTAAATATTCCGCAAAAGGAATATTAAAAACACGTTACAATAGGTCCTCATGCCTATGAAGGGAGAAGAACATGGATATTAATAATAAAGCCCGTATCCATTGGGCCTGTCGCCGCGGAATGCGCGAACTCGATATCTCCATCATGCCTTTTTTCGAACACGAGTACGACTCGCTCAGCGACCATGACAAGCAATTGTTTGTACGTCTGCTTGAAAGCGATGATCCGGATTTATTCAACTGGTTGATGAATCATGGCAAACCCCAGGACGCGGAGTTGCAGCGAATGGTGCAGTTAATTCAGACACGGAATCGGGATCGTGGTCCTGTGGCAATCTGATTTACGCGTCTCATGGCGCGCACAATGGATCTCGTTATTGCTGCATGGATTAGTGGCGGCGTTTATTTTATTTATGCCCTGGCCGTTGAGCTATACACCGCTGTGGCTTTTATTGCTGTCGCTGGTGGTTTTCGACTGCGTGCGCAGCCAGCGGCGAATCAACGCCTGCCACGGCGAGATCAAGCTGCTGATGGATTCCCGTCTGCGTTGGCAAGGTGTGGAGTGGGATATTGTCGGCACCCCCTGGATGATCCGCGGTGGCATGATGCTGCGTTTACATCGCGCGGAAGACGGGCGGCGCCAGCATTTATGGCTGGCGGCAGACAGTATGGATGCGCAGGAGTGGCGCGATCTACGCCGGATGATCACCCAAAAACCGGCGCAGGGGCTGCATTAAGGCGGGTGGCGGCTCAGCCGAGCCGTTCCGCCATTTCCGTCAGTATTTGCTCGCACCAGCTTTGAATGCGTTCATCGCTTAAATCGTACTGATTGGTCTCATCCAGCGCCAGCCCGACAAAGAGCTGCCCATCGGCAATGACCGGTTTTTTACTCGTAAATTCATAGCCTTCTGTCGGCCAGTATCCGATGAACGTCGCGCCTTTAGGGGCCAGTTTGTCATGGAGCATACCGAGTGCGTCGAGGAACCATTCGCCGTAACCGAGCTGATCGCCCATGCCGTATAACGCAATGATTTTTCCGTCGAGATTGAGATTATCAAGCTGATCCCAAACCGCTTCCCAATCTTCCTGCAACTCGCCGAAATCCCAGGTTGGAATGCCCAGAATAAGCGCATCGTACTGTTCCATCAGGGCCGGAGCATCGTCTTTCAGGTTGTGCAACGTCACCAGCTCCGGGCCGATAATATCGCGGATTTTTTCCGCCGCCATTTCGGTGTAGCAAGTGCTGGAACCGTAAAACAGACCGATATTCATAACGTAAACTTCTCGATTCTTGATGTGTCTTTTCACGCAGTGTACCAGAATCGTACATCAATCAGGCATAATGCAGCGTTTGAGTAAAGGAGACGCTGGATGGAACAGGATCTCGCACGTATCGAACAGTTTCTCGATGCTCTCTGGCTTGAGAACAACCTGGCGGAAAATACGCTAAACGCTTACCGCCGTGATTTGAAAAGCGTGGTGGAGTGGTTGCACCACCACGCCAGCAGTCTTGAAAAAGCGCAAAGCGATGATTTACAAGCGCTGTTAGCTGAAAGGGTGAGCGGTGGTTATAAGGCCACCAGCTCGGCGCGCTTGCTGAGCGCCGTGCGACGTTTTTTTCAGTACCTTTACCGGGAAAAAGTACGCAACGACGATCCCAGCGCATTGCTCGCATCACCTAAATTGCCACAACGTTTACCGAAAGACTTAAGTGAAACACAGGTGGGCAGGCTTCTACAGGCTCCGGTGGTTGACCAACCGCTGGAGTTACGCGATAAAGCGATGCTTGAGGTGTTGTATGCCACCGGCCTTCGCGTTTCTGAACTGGTTGGCCTGACGATGAGTGATATCAGCCTGCGTCAGGGCGTGGTGCGAGTGATTGGTAAAGGCAATAAAGAACGCCTGGTGCCGCTGGGCGAAGAGGCGGTGTATTGGGTCGAAAACTATCTGGAGCATGGCCGCCCCTGGCTGCTTAACGGTGTATCAATTGATGTGCTGTTTCCAAGCCAGCGCGCGCAGCAGATGACGCGCCAAACTTTCTGGCATCGCATCAAGCACTATGCTGTGCTTGCGGGTATCGACAGTGAAAAACTCTCGCCCCACGTTTTGCGCCATGCGTTTGCCACCCATCTGCTGAACCACGGCGCGGATCTGCGAGTAGTGCAAATGCTTTTAGGCCACCAGGATTTATCGACGACGCAAATTTATACGCATGTCGCTACCGAGCGACTGCGCAAGCTTCATCAACAGCATCACCCGCGGGCGTGAATGCTGACAATTAAAGGATGTGTTATGAAAAAAGGTTTAGTGATGTTCACCCTGCTGGCGGCGGCGTTTACCGGCGCGGCGCACGCCGATGACGCGGCCATCAAACAGTCGCTGGCAAAATTGGGTGTACAGAGCGGTGAAGTGCTGCCCGCACCTGTTGCCGGAATGAAAGCCGTGTTGACCAACAGCGGCGTGCTGTATGTGACGGAAGATGGCAAACATATCATCCAGGGTCCGATGTACGATGTCAGCGGCGCGCAGCCCGTGAACATCACCACCAGGATGCTATTACCGCATCTGAACGCGCTGGAAAAAGAGATGATTGTCTACAAAGCGCCGCAGGAAAAACATGTCATCACCGTGTTCACTGACATCACTTGCGGCTACTGCCAGAAACTGCACAGCGAAATGGCAGACTACAACGCGCTCGGCATCACCGTGCGTTACCTTGCATTCCCGCGTCAGGGTGTGCCGAGCGAAGTTGAAAACCAGATGAAAGCTATCTGGTGTGCAAAAGATCCTAAAAAAGCCTTCGATAGTGCGATGGAAGGTAAAGACGTGAAACCGGCCAGTTGTGATATCGACATCGCTAATCATTATGCGCTGGGCGTGCAGTTTGGCGTCAACGGCACGCCAGCCATCGTGCTGAATGACGGCTACCTTGTTCCGGGTTACCAGGCTCCGGCAGAAATGAAAGCCTTCCTCGATCAACATCAAAAAGCCACTGGCGGTAAATAATTCGCGTGAAAGCTCAGATACAACTTCGCCGCCGTGAGGTGGATAACGCAGCAGACCTGGCAGAAGACTTGCCGCCACTGCTGCGTCGCTTATACGCAAGCCGCGGTGTGCGCACGGCCAGTGAACTGGAACGCAGTGTTAAAGGCATGCTGCCGTGGCAACAACTTACCGGTATCGATGATGCAGTGGCGCAGCTTTACACTGCATTGCGTGAAGGGTTGCGCATTATCGTGGTGGGCGATTTCGATGCGGATGGCGCAACCAGCACCGCCCTTAGCGTGCTGGCGCTGCGCGCGCTCGGTTGCGAAAACGTCAGTTACCTGGTGCCGAACCGTTTTGACGACGGTTATGGGCTGAGCCCGGAAGTGGTCGATCAGGCGCATGCGCGCGGCGCGCAAATCATTCTGACGGTGGATAACGGCATCTCGTCACATGCTGGTGTAGCGCGAGCACATGAACTGGGGATCCCGGTGGTGGTAACCGATCACCATCTGCCGGGTGACACGCTGCCGGATGCCGACGCGATTGTTAACCCGAATCTGCGTGACTGCGATTTTCCGTCGAAGTCGCTGGCTGGTGTCGGCGTTGCTTTTTATCTGATGCTGGCTTTGCGTGCCTTTTTGCGTGACAACGGTTGGTTTGAGGCGCGCGGCCTGGCGATGCCAAATCTGGCGGAGCTGCTCGATTTGGTGGCGCTGGGAACGGTGGCAGACGTGGTGCCGCTGGATGCCAATAACCGCATTCTGACCTGGCAGGGACTGAGCCGCATTCGCGCCGGGCGCTGCCGTCCTGGCATCAAAGCGCTGCTGGAAATTGCCAACCGCGATGCGCAAAAGCTGGCGGCCAGCGATCTCGGTTTTGCGCTCGGGCCGCGCCTTAACGCGGCGGGCAGGCTGGACGATATGTCGGTGGGGGTTGCGCTGTTACTGTGCGAAAACCTTGGTGAAGCGCGCCAGTTAGCCAGCGATCTCGACGCGTTGAACCAGACGCGCAAAGAGATTGAGCAGGGGATGCAAGCAGAGGCGCTGACGCTGTGCGAGCAGCTTGAGCGCAGTGGTGAAACGCTGCCCGGCGGTTTAGCGATGTACCATCCCGAGTGGCATCAGGGAGTGGTCGGCATTCTCGCTTCGCGCATTAAAGAGCGCTTTCACCGCCCGGTGATCGCCTTTGCGCCAGCCGGAGACGGGGTGCTGAAAGGCTCGGGGCGTTCGATTCAGGGGCTGCATATGCGTGATGCGCTGGAACGTCTGGATATGCTGTTTCCTGGCATGATGCTCAAATTCGGCGGTCACGCAATGGCGGCCGGTTTGACGCTGGAAGAACACCGTTTTGAAGAGTTCCGCCAGCGCTTTGGCGAGCTGGTGACCGAATGGCTGGATCCGGCGTTATTACAAGGCGAGATTGTCTCTGACGGCCCGCTGTCGGCACAGGAGATGACGCTGGAAGTCGCTGAGATGCTGCGCGAAGCGGGCCCCTGGGGGCAAATGTTCCCGGAACCGCTGTTTGACGGCGAGTTTCGGCTCCTGCAGCAGCGGCTGGTGGGCGAGCGCCATTTAAAAGTGATGCTGGAGCCGGTTGGCGGCGGTCCGTTGCTTGATGGTATCGCTTTTAACGTCGATACCACTTGCTGGCCGGACAACGGTGTGCGGCAGGTAAATATTGCTTATAAACTGGATGTGAACGAGTTTCGCGGCAATCGTAGCGTACAGCTGATCATCGAGAATCTCTGGCCACTTTAGCGCCAGTATTCGCTATAAAACAGGGCGGGAATCCGGTAAACTTCCGCCCTTATCACCGCATTTTGACTAGTCCATTAAAAGAAATCAGACCATGTTTGAAATTAACCCGGTAAAAAATCGTATTCAGGACCTCACGGAGCGCTCAGACGTTCTTAGGGGGTATCTTTGACTATGACGCCAAGAAAGAGCGCCTGGAAGAAGTAAACGCCGAGCTGGAACAGCCGGATGTGTGGAACGAACCTGAGCGCGCACAGGCGCTGGGCAAAGAGCGTTCCTCACTCGAAGCTATCGTTGATACGCTGGATCAAATGCGTCAGGGGCTGGAAGATGTCAGCGGCCTGCTGGATCTGGCGGTTGAAGCCGAAGACGAAGAAACCTTTAACGAAGCGGTCGCCGAACTGGATGTGCTGGAAGAGAAACTGGCACAGTTGGAGTTCCGTCGCATGTTCTCTGGCGAGTACGACAGCGCCGACTGCTACCTGGATATTCAGGCGGGTTCCGGCGGCACCGAAGCGCAGGACTGGGCGAGCATGCTGACGCGCATGTACTTGCGTTGGGCGGAAGCGCGCGGCTTTAAAACCGAGATTATTGAAGAGTCCGAAGGTGAAGTTGCGGGCATCAAGTCCGTCACCATTAAGATTATGGGCGATTACGCCTACGGCTGGCTGCGTACTGAAACCGGCGTTCATCGCCTGGTGCGTAAGAGCCCGTTCGATTCCGGCGGCCGTCGTCACACCTCGTTTAGCTCCGCGTTTGTCTACCCGGAAGTGGACGACGATATTGATATCGAAATCAACCCGGCGGATCTGCGTATCGACGTTTATCGCGCATCCGGCGCGGGCGGTCAGCACGTAAACCGTACGGAATCCGCGGTGCGTATTACCCACATTCCTACCGGACTGGTAACGCAATGCCAGAACGACCGCTCCCAGCATAAGAACAAAGACCAGGCCATGAAGCAGATGAAAGCGAAGCTTTATGAACTGGAAATGCAGAAGAAAAATGCTGAGAAACAGGCGATGGAAGACACCAAGTCGGACATCGGTTGGGGCAGCCAGATCCGCTCTTATGTCCTGGATGATTCCCGCATTAAAGATCTGCGCACCGGGGTTGAAACCCGTAACACGCAGGCGGTGCTGGATGGCAGCCTGGATCAATTTATCGAAGCAAGTTTGAAAGCAGGGTTATGAGGAACCAACATGTCTGAACAACAAGCACAAAGCGCTGACACGGCAGTCGATCTTAATAATGAACTGAAAACCCGCCGTGAGAAGCTGGCGCAACTGCGTGAGCAGGGCGTGGCGTTCCCGAACGATTTCCGCCGCGATCAGACCTCTGACAAGCTGCACGCGCAATTCGATGCCAAAGAGAACGAAGAGCTGGAAGCGCTGGGTATCGAAGTTGCTGTAGCGGGCCGTATGATGACCCGCCGCATCATGGGTAAAGCCTCTTTCGTCACCTTGCAGGACGTTGGTGGCCGCATTCAGCTGTATGTCTCACGTGACGATCTGGCGGAAGGCGTCTATAACGAGCAGTTCAAAAAATGGGATCTGGGCGACATCCTCGGCGCACGTGGCAAGCTGTTCAAGACCAAAACTGGTGAACTCTCTATCCATTGCACTGAGCTGCGTTTGTTGACTAAGGCGCTGCGCCCGCTGCCGGATAAATTCCACGGTTTGCAGGATCAGGAAGCGCGTTATCGTCAGCGTTACCTGGATCTCATCTCGAATGATGAATCCCGTAACACCTTTAAAGTGCGTTCACAGATCCTGGCTGGTATCCGTCAGTTCATGGTAGGCCGCGACTTTATGGAAGTGGAAACGCCGATGATGCAGGTGATCCCGGGCGGTGCCTCTGCGCGTCCGTTTATCACCCACCATAACGCGCTGGATCTCGACATGTACCTGCGTATCGCGCCGGAACTGTACCTCAAACGTCTGGTGGTTGGCGGCTTCGAGCGCGTATTCGAAATTAACCGCAACTTCCGTAACGAAGGTATTTCCGTTCGCCATAACCCCGAGTTCACCATGATGGAACTCTATATGGCGTACGCGGATTACAAAGATCTGATCGAACTGACCGAATCCCTGTTCCGTACGCTTGCGCAGAACATCCTCGGTAAAACCGAAGTGCCTTACGGCGACGAAGTGTTCGATTTCGGTAAGCCGTTCGAAAAACTGACCATGCGCGAAGCGATCAAGAAATACCGCCCGGAAACCAACATGGCGGATCTGGATAACTTCGACAGCGCGAAGGCGATTGCTGAAAGTATCGGTATCAAGGTTGAGAAGAGCTGGGGTCTGGGCCGTATTGTCACTGAGATCTTCGAAGAAGTGGCAGAAGCACACTTGATCCAGCCGACTTTCATTACCGAATACCCGGCGGAAGTCTCGCCGTTGGCGCGTCGTAACGATCAGAACCCGGAAATCACCGATCGCTTTGAGTTCTTCATTGGCGGGCGTGAAATCGGTAACGGTTTTAGCGAGCTGAACGACGCAGAAGATCAGGCGCAGCGCTTCCAGGATCAGGTTGATGCGAAAGCAGCAGGCGACGACGAAGCCATGTTCTTCGACGAAGACTACGTGACCGCGCTGGAACACGGCTTACCGCCAACTGCCGGTCTGGGCATCGGTATCGACCGTATGGTGATGTTGTTCACCAACAGCCACACCATTCGTGATGTGATCCTGTTCCCAGCGATGCGTCCGGTAAAATAATCGCTCAGCGATAAAAAAAGCCCCGGCGTTTGTGGCGTCGGGGCTTTTTTATTGCGCTAATTCTGCGGCAAATTGCCGCAACTGATGTTCAGCACTTGCGGCTTCTGCCGCCATCCACGGGCTGAAAGCCCAGGGCGCAGCGTTGAGCGCACGCAGCAATGCATCCAGTTCAACCCACTGATACTCCATTACTTCATCGCTGTTTATTTTAAGCGACGATACAATCTCTGCGGCAAAAACCGGGCATATCTCATTTTCGACAATGCCTGAAGGATCGGTTTCCCGGTAACGGAAACCCGGTGCGATGGCGGTGATAGTGGCGATTTCAGCACCGATTTCGTAGCGGCAACGGCGGATAATCGCCTGCTCGACGGTTTCTCCCATTTGCGGATGGCCGCAAACTGAGTTGGTCCAGACGCCGGGCCAGGCTTTTTTACTCATTGCGCGGCGGGTAACCAGACATTCGCCTGTCGGGCGAAAAAGCCAGGAGGAGAAAGCCAGGTGCAGTGGTGTGTGCGATGTGTGCGCGGCGTATTTTTCCTGCGTGCCGAGAACCTCTCCCTGGTCGTTAAGCAAAATAACGTGTTCTTGAATAACCATAACGACTCCCGAACATAACCACGCCGGGCGATGCTGTGAGTGACAGGTTAGGAGAGTGCGATCTCGCGGTAAGTCACGCATAGCGCCACCGGGCAAGCGCTAGTATATCCGAGGCTCAGATAAAAAGAGTGGCCCAGAGAGCGGAAAAGGACATCACCAGCACCAGATCGGGAAGCATGTTTACCTCCGGCAAGGGCTTGATATTACACATTCGCATCTCGTACGCCACCGTGATTAAACCGTCCGCACAGGAGAAGTCGCCCATCCTATCCCAGGGATCATATGCAGGATAAAGACCGCGCGTGGCACCTGCCGATCGGTTTCGTCAAGCGGGCGGTCATCCGAAGGTGATTATGCATATCACTCATCCGGGGGGATTCTGGAGTGGCTGGCGTCAGGTCTCGCTGCAGCAACGCTACTGCCCCCATCGGAAGTCGACGCCGACAAACTCAGCCATTGCCATGTGGTGAATGTGTTTCCCTCACCGCAGGTATTTTACCCGGCGCTGGTGAAGATGCCCTCCACGCCTTATTTGCCGGAGATAATGGAAATCGTCGCGCAGGGTTACCCGATTGCGCGCAAGTCAGTTTGAAGGGTTTAGCAACCGGCGAGCGGCTGGTATGATATGTCGCCATTTATTCTACTCGAGGATCTGTTTTGCGCGCAGGATGCCTGACGAAAAGCCCGTTTCGTATTGTCGTTTGCCTGGCAATCAGCTTGCTGCTGGCGAGTTGCGCCGGAAATAACGCGACTTATTCCGGTTCCGTTTATACGGTGAAGCGGGGCGATACGCTGTACCGCATATCCCGTATTACCGGCACCAGCGTAAAAGATCTGGCCAGCATGAACGGTATTTCGCCGCCGTACACCATTGAAGTGGGGCAGCGGCTGAAAGTGAATGGGGCGTCAAAAACCACTTCATCTTCGACAAAATCGGGTACAAAGACTGCGAAAGTGGTGCCTTCTTCGCAGGTTCCGCTCGCGTCGTGGCCGCCGGTGGGGCAGCGCTGCTGGCGCTGGCCGACAACCGGAAAAATCATCATGACCTATTCCACGTCTGATGGCGGGAACAAAGGTATTGATATTGCCGGGACACGTGGTCAACCGGTTTATGCTTCCGGGGCCGGGAAGGTGGTCTATGTCGGCAATCAGCTGCGCGGCTACGGTAATTTGATCATGATTAAGCACAGCGAAGAGTACATTACCGCTTACGCGCATAACGACACGCTGCTGGTTAACAATGGGCAGAGCGTGAAAGCCGGGCAGAAAATCGCCACCATGGGCAGCAGCGACGCGGATTCAGTGCGCTTGCACTTCCAACTGCGCTATAAGGCGACGGCTATCGATCCGCTGCGTTATTTACCGCCTCAGGGCAGCCCACCGAAATGCTGATGAGTAAAGCTAACAGGCGGTCGCCCGGCCTGTTAGCTTGGGTACCGGTCTGGAATTAATTGTTATGTGTGTCTTGCCCGCCGAAGATATTCGCACGGCTGGTTGAGGACTTACCGTTGCTGTAGTCAGTATCCTGGCCGTCGAAAATGTTAGCCCGGCTGCTGGAATGGCTACCATCGCTGTAATCGGTGTCCTGGCCACCAAAGATATTGGCTCTGCTGCTGGATGATTTACCGTCATTGGACGTCGTATCTTGCCCGCCAAAAATATTGGCTCGGCTGGTTGTCATTCTTCCGTCGCTGTAATTGGTATCCTGCCCACCGAAAATATTGGCCCGGCTGCTGGATGTTGTGCCATCGTCATAGCGGCAATCCTGCCCACCAAAAATGTTGGATTGGCAACTATCCGCCAGTGCAGTATTCAACGAACCCGTCAAAATAATAAATCCCAAAACCAACGGCTTAGCATTCATAGCGATTCTCTGAAATGAGGGGGAAAACGGGAGCTATGCTATGCCTGAAAGCGTAACGCGGGAGGTTATGTTGTCCTAATTTTCGCAACAAAATGATGGCGCTACACTTCGGAGAATTAATTGCTTAAAACTCCAGCAGTTACCCGTAAACTCGCCTTGCTCTCACGCGCTAAGAGGTTATAATGCCTGTCGCACTTCAATGCGGGCGTAGTTCAATGGTAGAACGAGAGCTTCCCAAGCTCTATACGAGGGTTCGATTCCCTTCGCCCGCTCCAGAATTCACCTAACGTATTCATTCCTGAGCCTTTTTCTGATTCATACGTGACGGCGCTCGTGATCCTACTACAAAGGGTTCATACAGCCGATGGCGCAGCGTGATAATCTCTATCGACGTCCAAGCGGTATTTATGTTCTGCGGATCACCGTTCCGGTTCGTTATCGTGCCCTGATAGGGCAGCGTGAAATTCATGCATCTACCCGCACAACCCACCTTGCAAATGCCAGAGCTATTGCCGCGCGTTTGCTGGAGAAGTGGTATGCGTCTCTGGAAGAGTTCAGGCAAGTGGATAAAGAGAAAATCGGGGGTAATGCCCCATTGTTGACTGGCGCTGGCAAAATCAGCCTGGCGTTGTTTTGCGATTCGTTTGGTGTTGGGCTTGAGACTGTCGTCCAACATCTTCTGGCAGACAATGTGCCGCTTTATGCCCTTGTGTCGAATCAGCGTGGCTTCCTGATTGATGATTTCAGCACGCTTGACCGTGATCCTGACACGCATGGATTCGTTTTAAACAACGTTGCGCATGACGGTGCCGAGGCTGCGGTAAACGGTTATATGCAGCTTTACCAACCGCAGTTTGCGCTTGTTGAATTGCTGAACGGACGAAAGGTTGAGGCCACTGCATTCAGAGCTAACAATGGCAATCCGCTTTCTCTCTGGCTGTTGGATTTACCCGGGGTGACGCTGAACGCAAGTTCTTTGTTCATCAACAACGTGCAGGCTGAAAAACTACGTAGCGCCTGGGATAAGGCGCTTACGAAATCAGAGCCAAAATTAAGTGCTCTGCCATGTGCTCCGGCAGTTGTAACACCAGCGATTCCTGTGGCCGCTACCATCAACCCGTATTGCAACCCGACATATGCGAGCATGACTGTTTCAGCATTGCTGGAAGCGTTTTTGGTCTATAAAAATACGGGTGATATCAAGTTGGCCAGTGAGGGGAAAATTCGTTCCAGAATTGAACACTTCACAGAGGTCATGGGCGATTTAACTCTAGGTGAACTGAATCGTGACGTAGTGAAAGATTACGTCACCAAAATGCAGAATATGCCCGGTAATCTGTATTTGATGCGGCGAAAATACAAGATTTCAGATACGCAAAAGCTTATTGAAATAGCGCTCGCTGATGGCCAGGCAGTTATGAGCCGAGATGCCATTGGCAGGCATATTGAGTCACTGGGTTCTATGCTCAAATGGGCGAAGAGTGAACGTTATCTTTTTGATAACCCTGCTGAGAATGTTCTGGCTCAGCGCCGTGTGATGGTGCGTGAGCAGGATCGCCGCGACCTCTTCACCGATGATGAACTAGTGCAAATTTTCTCGGCTGACTGGTTTAAGAAAGGCGCGGGAACGCCCAATCAATACGGACGTTATACAAGCTTCCGCCCGTTTCACTACTGGTTGCCTCTGCTGGCATTATATGTGGGCGGGCGCATCAATGAGCTTTGCCAGCTTTATCTGGCGGATATTCGCGAAGATAAAAACGGTATTGCCTATATTGATTTTAACCTTGATGCGCCGGATAAGGTGATGGATGAAGAGGCACAGGCTGGCGGCGATAAATCATTAAAGACGGTGAATGCGATCCGTCAGGTTCCAATTCATCCGCGACTTATCGAACTAGGGTTGCTGGAGTATGTAGATGCACTGAAAGCTGCCGGGTATGATCGTCTTTTCCCTGAGTTGAAGCACAACAAAATCAAAGGATATCGTGCCGGCGCCTCAAAATGGTTTAACGAAAACTACTTTGGCAAAGTCCTCGGGTTCCCCCGTGACGGTAAGAAAACGTTCCATTCACTGCGGCATACTTTCATCAATGCTCTAGACGAGTTTGAGAACAATGAACGCACGATTGCGCAGCTTGTTGGACATGTTCGTGGCAGCACCACCGCGATGACAACCTATCGCAAGGATGCTGATGTGGGAGAGCAATTGGGCGTGATTTCACAGCTTAGCTACAGTCTGCCTGATATTGCGCAGTTTGATTCGCAAGCGGGTATCAAGGCGGTCATCAATGCGCGGCGCAGACATAAATCATAGGATGTGACAAACGCGCCAAGAAGCTTTGTGGCACGTTTTTTATCAAGGGTCGTGGATTTACAGTGCAGAATTTGGAAGCGCTTAAAACGCGTCTGGAGAAGTCATTTGACCTACGATTGCACCCGCAGCCCGTTCACACTTTCCGTCGAGAGGCTGATCACTGTTTTCGTGCAGGTCTCTATGCTGCCAATGATGTCTTGACGCGGGCCATTGCGCCAGTCATCACTCGCATAAAAGGCATCAAGAACCGTAGCCATGCTTCCAGCACTGTCAAAGGCGCGAATCAGGTAGTAGCAATCCGAGTCATGTAGCGAGTTACCAAACGATACCACATCGATCCCGTGGCGCTGGTGTAGGGGAACGCTGATTTCCTGCATGATGGCGTGAAAATCAGTTCCGGTTCCTTTGCGTAAGGTGTATTGCAGTATTTCGACGGTTCTCAAGCGTTATCTCCGTTCATTGTGTTTGGACGCTTCCTTGATGGAGGCGCTAAACTGAATTGATATGTGAAGCTAATACCAATCAGATGTTATTTCGTCAGCAGAAGCGCGATATGTGAATCAGGTGCGCAGGGAGGATCTCTGGTAGTATGGGTTGGTTTTGCTTCATTACCTAATTTAATGATTTTTAAAAGGAATGGTAAGGTATATATGCGGTTAGTAACAGTCGTTCCTTACAATAATCAATGGCCCGAGATTTTCGAGTTTGAAAACTCATTATTGCTGATGACTCTCGGCAGGGTGATTTCTAAGGTTCATCATATTGGCAGCACGTCAGTGCCCGGGTTAGCAGCAAAACCCGTTATAGACATACTGCTGGAAGTCACTGACTTAAAAGAATTAGATCGTTGTAACGAAAAGATGAAACAAGCCGGATATGTTGCTCGTGGTGAGAATGGTATTCCAAATCGCAGGTATTTCACCAAGGGGGAGGAGCAGCGTAGTCATCATGTGCACGCTTTCGTCAGCGGTGATATGCAAATCGCTAAGCATCTAGCGTTTCGTGATTACTTGATAAATTACAAAGAAGTAGCGGATCAGTATGCCGCTATAAAACGTGCTGCGGCGCTGGAAAGCGACAATGATATTCATCGCTATAGCGCTCTTAAAGCAGACTTCATCGCAAATCACCTTCGGTTGGCTCTTTTGGATTTAGATCTATAGTCAAAGTGTGATATCGCGGGTTTCTGGAATTGTTGCTTGCACTGCCACTATAAGGACGGCTTCACCGCTGCGGAAATTTTCGGACGCAATGCCTGAGAGGGGCGCTTCCAAACCTAGGAGATCCACTTTTCGGCGCGACAATTTTTCCGGTAGCTTTTGTCATATGGGTTAGGGGTTCTGGTGGGGGTTAAGCTAAAACCTCAAGACAACAAGAACTTGGTTCTTGAGTTGTCTTCTTTTCTTAACTTCTTGTTTTGTTTTATATGTTTTATTAAACCTCTTTTCTGGGGAGCAAAACTAGCCCTAAGGGCCAATGCGATGTGTTGCAGTGAGGCACTTGGCTAATCAGGCTTCCAGAGTTGTAACCTCTTTTCTGGGTCCCTGCTTGGATCGGCGATGTGAGCTACTCTGCTTTAAAAAAGGCTCACAACGTAAGCCCTTTGCAAAACATGATAACTCGCTATTCTTATTGGCTGTGCAAGTCCAAGACTCAGCACCTTACACAACCTCACGCACCCTGGCATACGCCGCCTTTCGGAACCAGACCAGTGGGTAACGGTGCGCCCGCTTTAAACCCCGGCTCCGCTAGTTGCGGAGCCTTGTTGATACGCCATTTTGGGTAAGCGTCTGTATACCAAAACCCCAAAATGTATACTGATAGTAACATTTTGAATCTTTTGTGCAAGCATCTGTCATTTACGGCGCCACTCATCAAGGGTGAGAGTAAACAGCAAACTGGGTGGGGCATTATCTATGTCGCTGATCTCTCTGACATACTTTAATCCTGCTTTCGTCAGGACTTTTTGTGATGCAAGATGATTTCCTCTGACGACACCCGAGATGGCTTCAAGCTGAAGTTTTTCGAATCCATAACGAACGGCATAGCGTGAAAACTCAGTTGCCAGCCCTTTACCCCATGCTTCGGTAGCAAAACGATACCCGAGATTGTTGATGGTAATACCGGCGTAAGTGCTAATGCTCAACCCACCAAATCCAATCACCTTTTCTGGCGCTTCATGCAAAGAGATTGCCAAGTTCCCGAAAGCATTTTCCTTCCAGTGGCTAACCCAGCGGTCCAAGACTGTCTTTGCATGAGTTGGATTCGAATAAGGGCCAGCCGGGTTAAAAGTGTTAGTGGCAGGATCGCCATAAATCCTGAATAAGTCATCAACGTCAGATGTTGTAACCGGTCGTAGAGTCAGGCGTTCTGATTGTGTGCGTGTCATGTTCACCCTTATTTATATGATTGAAGCAGATGTTATATCTCACTTGAGTAGAGCCATGCCAACAAACGACCGTTTTCCGGCACCTTCCAATCGCGTGCTTTCACACTGTTAGAAAATTAGCCTTGGCTTTTCTGGCAGGCCATCCTAAGTTGACACCGTTTTCTGGCAGGGGCCGGATGAGGAAATGACTATGGCGATTTTTGGCTACGGGCGTGTTTCGACATCGCAGCAGGATACTGAGAACCAGCGTTTGGAACTTAAGCAGTCTGGGTGGCAAATTGATTACTGGTTTGCCGATGTTGTTAGCGGGAAGGTTCCGGTAATGCAACGTAAAGCGTTTTCTGAAATGCTCAATAAAATCCGCGATGGTGAAACGTTGGTGGTAGCGAAGCTTGATCGTCTGGGGAGAGATGCGATTGACGTCCTGCAAACGGTAAGGGCGCTGGCTGACCGTAATATCAAGGTCATTGTTCACCAGCTTGGCGCGACTGATCTCACCTCCGCAGCGGGTAAGCTTCTGTTGTCGATGCTGGCAGCGGTTGCGGAGATGGAACGTGATCTGCTGATTGAGCGGACCCAAGCGGGTTTGTCGCGGGCAAAAGCCGAGGGTAAGAAGCTGGGAAGACCGTCCAAAATCGCCACAGAAGCCCGTAGAGCGATTATCGAGAAAAAGAATATTGGAACCAGTGTCAGTGCTTTAGCGCGTGAATACGGCGTTTCTAGAGCAACGATAGTGACTATTGTTTAAGTTATTGAATGGGTTATTTTATGTGGCTGCTAGCTGACAGCTATTGCAATAAGTAATCGATAGCCGTCAGCGATTATTTAAGTTAACTCTAAAACTTGATGTGAATTTTAAACAGGTTTGCTAAATTCTACATGCACCGTATAAATTTCGTCTTCCTCATTATTAAGTGTCACCCCTGCACTTGCCGAAGCATTAAACAGATTGGCACCAATTCCTGCTTTCCCCTCTTGGCTTGAAGAAAAAACAGTTTTCTTTTTCAGTTCTAACTCTGCACTAAGACATCCACCGTTTTCTCTTGCAAATACAATTGCCTCCCATGAAGGCTCAAACGATAACCAACTAAACTGTGATCTATCTATTTGAGTGTCTTGCTTCCATTCACGTTCAGATAATTTAATCACTCGTTTATTTGTATCAATTCCTACAGAGGCTGAATTAGTTGATATTTCGGCCTCGCCTGAACCGTAAGGAATCCCAGCCTCCAGTTTTGCTTTTACTGAATTTGATTTTTTTTCTACGCTTTCTTTATGAAATTCAATCTTGGTTGCACCTAGGGTTACAAATACTCTAACCATTTCGGCTTCACGTTCTTGTAGTAAAATATCATCAAGGTTGTCACTCGGGATGTATAAGTTTTTTTTAGTTTCGTTATATTCTGAAAGTGGATGCCTAATATATGCTAAGTTAACTTGGGGGTGCCCAGGTTGAAAATGGTAATTTTTATGCGCTGCCATTTCTGGTGTTATGCTGATACGTTTTAAATATTTATCAAATGAGTTTGCTGATTGTTTAAGGTTGACTGCTGAAATATCACCTTCATCTTTTTTTGTGAATAATTGATATAATGAGTATGCGGCTGGAGCTGCGTTAACGAGGACTGCAATAGGCAATGGGAGTAATCGGGCTGCTATAGCAAGTGATAAACTTGCAAATTGATTATTTAAAATATTATTTTCTTTGTCTTCTGTTTCTTTTCGGTTTTTTATTGCTGAGGCGTTTTTGCTATTCCTTGCCGTTTTTTCAAGTTCAATTTCTTCTCCGTTAGTAATTAAAGTGGTGATTATATCTTCAGTGGAGTTCTCATCAAATAGTTCTTCTTCTACAATGAATATTAAATTTTGCATGCCTTGCCTCCTATCATAATAAATGTGAATGCTTGTGTTTTAGAAGACTACCTTTTTTATATCGAAAACTCCATATACATATTGACCTCCTAAAGTCAAATCTGCTTCAAATTATTCAAAGGAGGCCGCGATAACGTCCCCAGTGTTGGCGTTGAAAATACAAAAGTATTGCAGCGGGGTCTGCATTCCCTGCCTGTTGATTGCCTTAGCCCGTTGTCCAAATGCCTGAATCGTTCTCTTTTTCTCATCGTGCCATAGGTAAGTGTCGAAAACTGATTGCGCTTCGCTTTCCTGCCACACATGGCGAAAATTCGCTTTCTCATCCATTACCTGTTTGCACTCCTTGACCGGGTTGTGGTGCGTTTTCGCATAGCATTCAGGGCTGTTACCTGAACATAAGGCATTTTGTTTTGTTAGCGGTTGTTCTGCACCTACAGCGGAAAAGGCGCATACGCCCAGCACCAATGAGAGAGTGCCCAGAGCCCCCCATGCAATTGCGCGTAGCGTGCTGATCTGCCGTTTTGATACAACATGAGCGACCACACTATAGCTGGCCCAGCTAAGCGCGGCTCCCGCTGCAATCGGTAATAAAAAGTCTGCTCCCGCCATGATTCCCTCACTTTCCAAACCACATCGCGCCTGATAGCGACCGCTGGTGACGCCCAACCGATGATGATCATCATACTTGTTGGGTTTTAAATGTCACTATTGGTGTTTTTTTTGAATCAAAAAGGATTGTCATGATACAGGCGATGAATGCGAGTGACTAAGCTCGCTGACGTGAGGGTGGATTCAAAATGTCTCATATGGAGCGTGGCCTTACAGTGGTCAAAATTGCACATTCAGTGCATGAAAAAATCCCTGAGAATACAGTTTGGCGAGCGGGTAAAAGAACTGCGCATTGCCACCGGAATGAGCCAAGAAGCGTTTGCTGATCGGTGTGGATTCGCACGTAGCTATATGAGCCGCATTGAACGCGGTGGTTCTAATGCGTCTCTGGATGCGATTGAGGTGCTGGCTAACGCTCTCAGTGTTGAGCCGTGGCGGTTGTTAGCGCCTGAATCATCTGAAAATAATGACCTAGATCTGTTAGTTCCATACGCGGCCGATGGTTCGTGTTTTCACCCCGGACTCGCGAGTTCGAGAGATGGCTCCTTCGGTGTGGGTGATAAGACCGCTCAGAAGCGCTTTGGCACGTTTTCCGAAGCCCTTGAGTATCTCCGCAGCATGGAGACGGCAAAATGGCGCAGGCCCAATCCTAGTGGCAACTGGGGTATTGTTTCGGCGGTGCGGTGGGACAAGCTGGGAAAATAGCGTCAGGTGTAAGGTTAAGAATTCTTAGGCTGTGTGAATGAACAGTATTCATTCAATCCTGATAGCTTTCCGTGTCATCTGCTTCTTTCTTCCTATGACAGTTAATAAAACATCAAAATACAGGTGCGTTACGTAGGCGTTACAGTGGCGTTTATCTGAGAAGAGAACTGATATAATGCGGGGTTGAGGTAGATGGCTTTTGAAATTGTCACGACAGTAATAGCATCCTCTACGGCATTAGTAGTTGCAGTTGTTGGCTACTGGTTCACAAAAAAACGTGAACGAGAAGCCGAGTTACGAAAAGAACGCTTAGATCACTATAAAGAACTTGTTTCAAGTCTGAGCGACATCCTTGAAGGCGATAATAATTTTCAGGGGCAAAAGAGGTTTGCGGTAGCTTGCAATAACCTGAATCTCGTTGCTCCCGTATCGGTGCTTAAAGCCCTACAAGTGTTTCAGGACGAAACAAAATCAAGCAATCCGAGCCGAACTCTTGAACGTCATGATCAGTTGCTGTCGTTGCTGTTGGTCGAGATGAGGAGAGACCTTAATATTTCATCTGACGGTGAGTTGATGTTGACCTTTCGGTTATGGGCGCCAGGGAAATCCTTATGACACAGCCAACTTTTAGAAGGGTCCAAAAGAGCAACCCTCATCAATTAGCTGTTGATCAACATATCCATGCGGCGCATTGCATAAGAAAGTTTGCAGATGAAAAGGGGACTGTCGCCGTTTTTGATAAATCTGTTTCTCGATGGGTGCAGCGTAAACCAGATGCCGCAATTTTTTGTGCTAAGCGAGCTTGGGATCAACGCTCTGAAAAAGGCTATATGATCAGTATCGAAACCGCTTTTTTTAATGTCATAGACAACATCGATACACCTTTTACTGACAGAAGGCATGACGATATTAGCCGTTACTATCACTTGTGGCGTTTACGAGGACTAGCAAGGGACAAGGAGAGACATGATGTGCATTTCAACAACGGGATCGGTCACCATTTATCTATTGATGAACAAGAGATTCTAGAAAAAAATGGGTATAGCTTCATTTTAGAAAATGGCGGCCTGTTACACCACCTTGCATCGGCTATTGAGATTCAAGTAATGCTGAGCAAGATTGCTCGTCATATGGGGCATACTAAGTGGGGGATATTAACTGCGAGTAGAGGGGAGTTTTTAGTTGCTGATTACTACTCTGGAGATCTTGAAGGTTTACAGCCTTTTATCCCCATATCTCCCCATCATGCATTTTTTGCGAACATTACCGATAGGCACATTAGCATTCAGCAAGTGCGCGAATTAAACCGTGCTTCTGTTGCATCTTCAAAAAACTACTACTTTTGCCGCAGCCTTGATAACTGCCCGCTTTAAGGTATAAAGACTTTGCAAAACGTTGTAGTTCTTCCTACAAAACCTTCCTACAATGCATCAGGTTTTTGTTAATAAATCCATGGGATTACGAGACTTTTGGAGCGGGGGTGATTTCCCTTCGCCCGCTCCAGAATTCTCCCCTTTCTTACAAAACACCGCCAAAAGTTGGTTTGCATGTGTTTTGCTATCAATAAATTACTAAGCATGAGTTGTTTTTGCTCCTTCGACCATTGAACAACGAACCAGCAACTCTGGCATTCGGCTTGTATTGTCTAAATTCCGGAAGAAAGGGAAAGGCTGGATCTATCCAGCCTTTGGCGGTCATCTTACTTTCTTGAAGATGAGTAAGACTAAAACAAGGCAAATAGCACTACCGAAGAATGCTATGAGAAAGAGGTTATCAATAGAACGGGTTAAGTCGTATGTGATCGCCTCGCATACACGAGCTTCCATTATTCCTGTCGAAGGAGCGCCTTGGTATTTTATGGTTAAGCTATAGTCAAGCAGTGGGATCATTAGGGCGACAGAGTAGATGGCGAAAACTAAGGCAACTCCTCCCCATCTGAGGGCTATCTTTGCTTTATTCGTCATCGTGATGCAGCCTTCCAAATCATCGTACCTTTTTAAAGATAATTAAGATCAGCGGGACACAGATCGCAAAGCCAAAGAAGGCGACACTAAAAACGCCGTTTGTAGCTTGCATAACTGAATCAACCGCTTGGTAATACTCTTTTAATGGAACAGGGTTTGAAACAAGGGTTTGATTTTCAGAGAAAATCGCGAATGCTTGTAAGGCTACAAACAGCCCGAAGAAATAGCTTAAGGTGACAAAACAAATTCCTCCCCATCGGAGGATAGTTTTGGTTCTACTCGTCAACGTCATAAGATCCCCCTAATACACCGCCAAAAGTACCGCTGGAATACTGCGATAATGAATCGCCAGTAGCGGCGACTTCCGCTGCAATGTGCCGAACTTTGCTCTTTGGCGACTCTTGGTAGAGCGGTAAATTGTCCTTATTGGGATACACTTTTTTAAACTCGTCCGTCATTTCAACAACTGTCATTGATGAGAAATCAGAACTTTTTGTCTCGAGATAACGCTGTAATGAGAGAGGAATTGTGAAATCTTCTTCTAACTCGATAGGAATCTGCGTCGTGGTGGATGTGTAGCTGTGTTCGAATACCGTCGATCCAGCAAACTTGATCCCCTCGACAGAGTGAGTGGTACAGTTATTCCCCGTTACGTCGTACTCATCAATGGTGTGGCCTCTTCGCTTGGTTGTTTCTTTCATCTCAGATGTTTGAATCGCTGGTTCACCCTTGTTCCAAAGATATTCAAAAAATTGCCTCGTTTTCGTCGGGTCAGCGTCACCTATACGGAATGCTCTTGCGCCCATCCGATACAGTTCGACCCTATAATAAACCCTCGCATCTTCACCTTGCAGAAAGTCTAAAATCCCATCGCCAGTTAGATTCCCTGGGCCTGTCCTGCCATAGCGACCATAGGTGTAGAGATAAATCGAATTATCTTGATGCACAGAAACATAAGCATGTCCTGCATCGGTGATTTCAGTCCAGATATAAACGCCGTTTAATAGCGGGTTATCTTCTGGCTTACAGGTGTCAGCAACGTTATTTTTCTTCTTCACTGCCTGCGCATGTTGTTCAGGCTCTGCAATTTTTGCAGGTTGAGGAGGAGGAGCGGCTGCAACTAGCGGGGCAGTAACAGGAGTGGTTTTAGCTGATTTTGCTTCTTCAAGCCGATAAGAAGCATATGGAAATGATGAAATAAATCTTGCTCTACAGGGACATGTGCTTCGGCTATGCAAAGTCCCTGCTGCTGCAACACCATAAATCCAGTAATCGGGTATACCCCCCGCGATGTGGTAGATCTTTCCATCTTTACCACATGATACAGAATCACCATTTCTCGCAGTCGCAATCCCTCCAAGGCTATGATGCGGAGAGCCTGAAAGAATACTACCGCCGCATGTTGTCTTATCGCCAATACGTAGAAAATAACCAACTGGCATAGAATCATCCTTAATGAATTTTATTTACAGGGATACTTACGAAAGCATTTCGATTTACCTGTTATTTCCATCCTAACCATCCAGAGAAACACTAATTGTGATACCCAACTAACCGGCTGATGAACCTAAAATAGAGGCGCATATCGCCAGTTATTTTTCCATTATATTTCTCTCCTCTGAGTATGGTTTGTTCACTCTTCTGTCGGGTGATTATTCTACAAATACGTATCCTGATTTTTATAGAGAATATGCTTAAGTTAAATTCTGATTTTTAAAGACCATCAGGAGAGGCGTTTCAATTGTTGCCGTTAGGTTCTCTGTTCGATCATGAACGCCAGTCCTCATGTTTTTACGCGTAAAGTTTTATTCGCTGCTGCCGTTACTATGATCAATGGACTTCAGGAGTATTGCGCATGCTTCGCCCCACTTTCACCGGCTCTCTCGATCTTTACGCGTCCTCTTCCGCCAAAGGAGGAACGGTGCGTGCTCACGAGTCTATCCGCACCAATGAAACCGTTAACCCCACGCCTGCCAGCATTGTGACGCTCAGTCCGGAGGCGAAAGAGTATTACGAAAATTTGCAAGAAAACCTCAATACGCTCAATCGCTTTACGCAGGAAAATGCCCAGAACAGCAAAGCGAATGCGCGCGCTAAACTGGAGGCATTGAAACGGGAAATCGCCCGCCTGAAAGCGCTGGCCATGTTGTTTGGCGGCTCCGGGGGCTACATTATGAAACAGCTCAAACAGCTGTCATCTCAGCTTGGACAACTCGCTTCCCAACTTGGGCAGAGTGATAACACGGGTGCAGGAAACAGTGCCGATGCTAACGCTTCCAGCGCAGCGCAGGTATCCACCGGGGAAAGCGATGAACCAGCCATAAAAGCGCAGGCTGCATCTGACGCTGAAGTCAGCGACGAAGAAAATCCGAGCGAAAAAGAAAAGTCGGCCGAGGTCGCGGGCGTACAATCCCATATCGATAACGTTATCAATACGCTACAAAACGCCAGCCAGAGGCAAGAAGACGCGCGCTCCCTGAAAGAGGCGCTCCGGGAGCTAAAATCGCTGCTGTCACTGATTAAAAGCAAAATGCGGGAAGAGGGGAAAGCGTCTGGCAATGAGCGCAACGATATTGCCTCTATTGAGCAGAATCTTAACGACAGTGGAAATGTCATTTCGCAGATGGAGTTAACCCCAGCATTTTAAGCACGCGGATCCATGTCGTGAAATGCTGAATGTAGTGCGCGCTTATGCAACTATAGATATTCGATTTTGTCGTGTAACTTTCTGTTTTTCATTTATAAAGAATGTATTATGCGACACCATAAAACAGTGACTCCTGTTTTCTTTGATAAATTTAAATGTGTTGGCCCAGATTGTTTAATTTCTTGCTGCCATAGCTGGAAAGTATCCATCGATAAAAAAACGCACCAACGCTATTTATCCTCATCTAACCCTATCATTGCGACTATTGCGAAAGAAAATCTGATTCCGGTTCATAACGGAAAACATGAATACTCGGTCATAAAATTGAATGAAGATAATCAGTGCCCGTTTATTGATAAAAATCGGCTTTGCATGGTTCATCGTGATTTAGGTGAAAAAGCGTTATCTCACACCTGTTCATCCTACCCGCGCGGCGTACGGAAATACGCCGATGAAATGCGTCTCTGCATGACGCTCTCCTGCCCGGAAGTGGTCCGCCAGGTACTTTTCGACCCGCAAAGCATGCTGCTGCAAGAGAAAACGGCACTGATTTTCCGGTCAAAAGTGAAGCTACAGGAACAGCGAAAACCACGGGACCAACTGAGCCATCTGGTACATCTCTTCGCCTGGAATCTGGTTCAGGCACCGGGCAACAGTATTGAAGAGAATATGATGGCGCTGGCGCAGTTTATTCTCTATCTGCAAATGCTCAACTTTGATCTGCAAAATAACCTGGCCGAAGTGGAAAGCTTTTATTCAGGGCTGGTCGATGAATTACAGAACGGCCGAACGCTGCTTCGTGCGCAAAATACCGCTCGCGCCGTCACGATGAAAGTAAATGCGTTAGCCGTGATGGGCACGCATGTGGCGAAACTTTCTTCGCGCGATCCGCTGATTTCACAAGGGCACCTGCAAATCGCTGAATACCTGGCCATTACACCAGAGATGGGAACCGCAGAGTTGAGTGAAAAATTTGCAGCGCTTGATCAGCAATGGGAACAGCTGTGCAAACATTCCTGCCTGGGTGAACCGCATGTGCTGAGGAATTACTTGCTGTACAAGCTCTATGAAAGCGATTTTCCCGGCACGAATACGGCGACAATCTTGCGCCAGTTTTATCGCATTGTTCTGGATTATTTTTATCTCAAAACGTTCCTCAGCGTACAGTCGCTGCATGTTGAGATAGACCAGCCACTGGTGATGAAAACGATCGCCAGTTTTTCTGAAAAAACCATGCATAACAGTACCGTCAATAAAGGCATAGATACTGCGATCGATACGATTAACGGCGGTGACGATCTCTCCTGCCTGCTGCTGATCGGTTAACAACGATGGGGCTTGCTATAAGCCCCACACAGACAAAACCGTTGGCAACCTGGCCGCATTGTTGCTACGTTGCCAACATGACTGTTAAATATTCACCCCATTTATCTATTGCGAGCATTATTCGCACCGTCAATCGACCGGTGGGATAACGTTTGTCCATTTTCCCGCCAGCACGGCGGGGCCTTGCTGGCAGCAATCTGCGAGGTCATTTTATGAATGTTTGTTCTGCTTCTCCTGCAACACTCCATCTTCTGTGCGGCAAAATCGCATCGGGTAAATCGACGCTTGCCAGCGAGCTGGCAAAAACGCCGTTTACGGTGGTGCTGAGCGAAGATAGTTGGTTGTCGCTGTTATTTAAGGATGCGATGACCACCGTTGAGGATTACGTTTTCTACTCGGCCAAATTAAAATCCGCCATTAAGCCGCACGCCATCGCGCTGCTGCGTGCAGGTGTCAATGTGGTTCTCGACTTTCCTGCCAATACGCTGGCCAGCCGCCAGTGGATGATGTCTATCGTTAACGAATCCGGTGCGCCGCATTTGTTGCATTATCTGCGGGTTAGCGATGAGGTTTGCAAAGCGCGTTTACGCCAGCGAAATGCCGCAGGCGACCATGATTTTGCCGCCACCGACGAGCAGTTTGCGCTAATTACCCGTTACTTTGTCGAACCGACTGAACAAGAAGGGTTTCATATCGTTCGTTATTGATAAAACGCCAAAGGGTGCGTAAAAGTAGAGCGGCTATGCTTACTTTTCCAACACCAAAAAGAACAGGGGCAATGTCATGGATAAGGAACTGCTGGACGCGGGTTACCGCGTCTATACAGGTGAAAAGATTGACGTTTATTTCAATACGGCGGTCTGTCAGCATGCGGGAAACTGCGTGCGTGGGAGCGCAAAGCTTTTTAATCTGAAACGCAAACCGTGGATCATTCCTGACGAAGTGGATGTCGGAACGGTGGTGAAAGTCATTGATACCTGCCCGAGCGGTGCGCTGAAGTACCGCCACAATTAAGTGAGAAAATCATGGAAATTCTGGAAGGCCACAACAAGTTTTACGTGAATGACGCCCAGGGAACGCAGGTTGCCGAAATCGTCTTCGTTCCCACCGGGGAGCATTTAAGCATTATTGAACATACGGATGTGGACCCAAGCCTTAAAGGGCAAGGCGTAGGCAAGCAACTGGTTGCACGTGTGGTGGAAAAGATGCGTGCGGAAAACCGTAAAGTCATCCCGTTGTGCCCCTTTGCCAAACACGAATTTGACAACACACGCGAATATGACGATATCCGTGCGTAAATACTAATACCGGCAGTGCCGGTATTTTTTTTAACAATTTCATTAATTATTGCCGTGCAATCCAGTAAATAGCTTTTGGTTTTCTTGCTTTATTAATTCACAATTTCAGAATTTATCCATTTTTAGCAAGATGCTTGTTTCCTTATTGGTGAAGGTGTACGTGTTTCGTTGCTAATAACTATGAAAAACCCATTGTGCGCTGGCTGCGTTTATCGTCGCAGCATGCGTTTTTCCGTGTGCTTTATTTTCTGTCAAACTAAATAGAACATTATTTGATGAATTAAGGATGTGGTATGTCTGTAAAGAAAGATTAAAACATACCGTTGTATTTCCTTGCGAGATTGCTTTTGTTTGTTATTTATTTCGGGTTACTCGTTGTTTGCGCTGAACAATATTAAAGAGAGCGTGGCGGGCTTCGCGCTGGGGTTTTATCAATATGATTCGCTTGCTCAGACGAGCGCGCGTTTGCGGCTTGATGACCTGACGCCGGAAGCTAAAAATGCGCCGCTGGTCGAGCAGTTGGCGGGGATCGCGAAAAGCATGGATCAGTACGCGCAGCAACTGGCGGATGTCGTGTCGTTCTTTACCCTTGATGAGCAGAAGAACACACAGTCAGTTCACTGACCGCGCCATGGTTTTTGCAAAACCGTATTAACTTACCCATCCGTTCCCTGTATAGCGAAGTCGCAGGGAGCGAAATACAGGTAACGCTCAGGCTTCGCCAAACCGTTTATCCAGCGGAAAGACAATGGCCTGCGGCGCGTTGCCTGTACACTTTATCCACGCACTGTTATCTGATGGCTGCGCTGCCAGAATGACGCCTTGTTCACGTAAAAAAGCCACGAAGTCGCTGAATTCATGCGCGTTAATCGCTCTCGGTTGCCAGAACGTTTGCAGGTTATCGGAAAAGATCGGTTGCAGCGTCAGCGTTGGCTGCTTGCCGCCTAATTGCAGGATTGCCACCAGACTATAGGGCAGGACATTACGCGCCTGGTATTCACCGTTGCTGTTAAAAACCGCGTTTCCCAGGCTGTAAATTACCCAGCTTTCGCCAACGCGTTCCATATCGCCTGCCATGTGCGCGCCCGCGCCGATAATCAGGTCGGCACCCGCGCGGACCAACTGTTCGGCTAACTGGCGTTGTTGAGCAACCGTCCATTGATAATCCAGCCCCCAGTGCGCCAGCACGATAAGTGTGGCGGGGTCTTCATGCGCTTTTTCACGGCGCAATTGCTCGATAAGTCCACCGCTTATACACGCTACCCCGGCGCGACGCGGCTGGGCGTAATAGGCGCAATCTTGCTCCATATAGCGGCGAAACCAGTAGGCGCTATAAAACATAAACCGCTTGCCGCCCACGGTCAGTAACAGCGGCGCCTCTGCTTGTCGCGCATTCATGCCGGCACCGAAGGTGATCATTCCCTGTTGGCGAAACGCCGCCAGCGTTGTGGCAAGCCCGGCAGTCCCGGCATCCAGTGCATGGTTGTTTGCCAGCGTTACGGCATGGACGCCGTGGCGTTTCAGGGCTGCCGTTGTCGCGGCCGGATCGCCCGTCAGGCAAAACGGTTTACGACCGATAAGATTGATATCCGCGGTTGGCGCCAGCGCCGCTTCCATATTGGCAATCGTCAAATCGCTTCCCGCCAGCATTGGGGTAAGACATTGAAAACTGTGGTCATAACCATAACGTTGCAAGGCATCATCCACGCCTTTTCGCTGCCGCCGTGCGCTATACCACTCGCCAAAATAGGTATCGCCCAGCAGGGTCACCGTGGCGCAGGTTTTCGCCAGGTTCACCTGCGGTATTTCAGGCGATGGTTCGTCTGCTATGCCCTCGGCTTTTGCCAGCAATCCATCCAACAGATAATCGAGATGAAAGGCGTCCACCGCGCCTGCGGCGCACGCCAGCCAAAGTTGGTTATTGCTGCGTTGCAGTGCAAACCCCCAGCATGGCGCGCCGCCAGCGCTATAACTGTAGCTGGCCCGGCCGTCGGCCTGAATATTGCCGGCTTTACGATAGCGGCGTCCTGCCAGCACCATTTCGCTTTCGCCAAACCAGTGCAGCAAATGGGGAAAGCGTTGGTAGAAGTGGTTTAGCAGCGTTGCGATATCGTGCAATGAGGTTTGTTGCCCTTGCCGCAGACGGCCCGACACATTGTTGATATGCGTATGTGTCAGGCCAATTGTCCGGGCATGGTTATTTAAGCGAACCGCATCTATGCTCAGAAGGCGCGCCAGGTTGACGGCGGCGTCTCTGGCATTGTGGATGAGTAACCCCTGTACCAGCGTTTTCACACTGACCTGCTGCCCGGTATTCAGCCCCAGTGTCGCGCCATTTTGCACAATGTTTTTAGCAACCTCGCTTGCAGCCACCGTCTCTTCAAGCCGTAAAGTTTTATCCTTCACCCGGGTTGCCAGCCACGTTGCCAGTAATAAATGGCTAAGGTTGCGCGGCGCTAACGTGGCCTGGGCGTGGCGTAACTCTTGCTGCTCGCCGGTTGTGAGATTCATAAGCAGGGTGGCGGTTTGATCCGGCTTTAACGTCGGGGCGCGGCGCTGAGAGAAGGTTTTCATCAGCCCGACAATACGGTGAAAATCGGAGTCGCTGACGCTGCCTTTCACCAGCACGATATCCCCCGCCTTGAGGTTTGCCATTACCGCATCCGCCAGGGCATCAATCTGCGAAAAATGGCCGCCAACCCGCCCGGCGGGCAACACATCGTTGAGATACTGCATTTCCTCACCGTGCAGCCAGACAGTATCAAACCCCGCATCGAGTAGCGGTTTTGCCAGCGCGATGTGACTCTCTTTAGCTCTCTCGCCAAGGGTTGCCAACCGCCCAAGCACGGCGATGCGCCGCTGGCCGGGCGCAAGGGGGTAAAGTGCGGCGACGGCAATGGCATTGCGCATCGAAATCAGTGTCGCATTGTAGTTATCGTCAATGAGCGTCGCGCTGCCCCCCTCGGGCAAAGGAAGTTGTGACGTCTGCAATTTGCCGGGTTTATTGCGAAAATCCGCCAGCCGTTGGGCCGCCTGGTGCGTATCAAGACCGAGTAAATCCAGCGTAATCAGTGCCGCCACGGCGTTTCCCGCCATGCCTTTGCCTGGCGTATTGAGCCGGCAGTGAAGGGGCGCGCCGTGCAGCAGAATGCTCAGGCCAGTGTGGTCAGGCGCGGGCTGATAGTCGACAATGCGCACGTCAGCCTGCGGGTGAAAACCGTAGCTCACCACGCGCGCGCCGTAACGGAGTGCTTCCTGATACACGAACGCATACTCATCCATATCGCGGTTAATTATCGCGTAGCCGCCCGGCAGAATACCGTCGCACAGCCGTACTTTAAAACGCGCGGTATCACGCGGCGTTTGCACGTCGCGCCCAACCTGAGTCATGCCTATTTCGGTGATCACCACGATATGCGGTTTGATGCGTGGCCCCACGCCGCCGGTGCGCATCCAGAGCGCGGAAATCGCCACTTCCAGCGCCACGTAAGCCGGGTCGGTAATGCAGCGGGCAAGGCTGACCAGGGTGCCTGTGCGTGTGTTGTGATTGCCCTGCGTGCTCACCGTGGTGCCTTCTGCCGCCAGCAGCATATGCAACAGATCTTTAGTGGAGGATTTCCCCACCGTACCGGTGATGGCGATGATTTTGCCGTTCATCCGGCGGCGGGCTTCATCGGCGAGCAGCGGCAAGACGTTGTAACTGTTTTCCACCACCAGTTGCGGAAAATCCTGCGGGAGATCAGGGAGGTAACGTTGAACAATCGCGCCACAAAAATGGCGGTAGCGTTTCGTTAACACATCATGTGTATCCTGCCAGCCGGCATAAATGCCCCGGTTTCCTGAACCCTGGTGCCAGGTCTTTTCGTCCATAGCGATAAACAAACACTGCCCATACTCGTTTTGTTTATCGTAGAGCGTGAGCGCGATGTTCTCCGCCCGCCAGCCTGGTGGCGGTGCGACACGCCATTTGACGCCCAGTAATGCCTCCAGTTCGGCGCTGCGCCAGCCGCGCTGCCGCCTGTTAGTGATTTGCGCATCTGTTGACATAGCGGATACCCGGATTGCCTTGCAGATTGTGATACTCAGGTGGATACGCAGGGGATTCAACCAACATAACGCGATGCCCTTTTTCGCGTAATGCCCGCGCAAATTTCACCTGAAGTTCAAAAGGAGTGTTGCTGTCGAGCAGATTGCCGATCACCACGATCAGACGCTGCGAGTCCGGCATGATGCCGTCAAGGTGATACAGCGGATCGTAAGGTGCCGCCAGCCCGGTGACATCTTTGTTCTCATTGCTTTTTTCGCCACGTGCCTGACGTAACGTCTCTGCGCGGTTAAGCAGATCCCAGGCACCCGAAGTGAGAATGGCGCAGCGAATATCGCGGCGACCGAGCGTGAGCAATGCCGATGCTGCTGTCGCGCCGCCGCTGTGGCCGGTCAGGATAAATTGTTGAATGTGGTAGCGAGCGCGTAGCGAATCCAGCGTGGCATTCAGCGCGTTGAACTCTTCCGGCTGCCGTCGGCGATAGTGATTACCACTGGAGCCGTAAGTGCCTGGACGAGCGACAATCACCACCGGCAGTTTTGTCTTTAGCGCGAGCTTTTGCGCCTGCCTGCGCTGCGCCGTGGCGGTATTGGCAGGAATGTTTTGCGGCGCGCGCTTGATAAACGTTTCGCGATCGCCGCTGAAAACCACTACCACGATCGGCGCATTTTGCAAAACGCCGGCCGAAAAATAGCGCATACACGCCTTACCGCCGTCGTACTCCACCCACAGTTGATCCGCTGTCGACGGGCAATTTTCCGCCACGGCTTTTTGATTCCACAGCAGGGGCGCATCCGCGTGGGCAAGCAGCACCAGCAGAGAAAAAAAGAGCATACCTATGCGTAATATCACCGACATTGCCAGCCCCACGGTCACAGGATTGATCAACCGAATGTGCGGTTCTGTAATCAGCGATTATTCTGATGAGAGAATCTGTCTGCCGGGATGTCGCTGATCTGAAGGAGCCAACATGTCACTCAGTCATCTGCTTTTGCAGCTACGCCACGCTGCCGAACAGTTGGATCGTAGCCCGCTTTCCGAACCGCTGCCTGGCTGGGTCATTTTTTTTAGCGTCTGCGACGGTAAAACGCGCGCGTATACCCGCCAGGCGCGCGGTGCCAGTTTTGGTGAAGCCTGGAAAAATGGGGCGCAGGCGCTGCAACACTGGCAGCAAAAGCATACTGCTGAGGCCTGTTGGCTGCGTGTTGATATTGTCGACCGGGTTGAAGCACTACGCTGGGCCGAGCTGGTGGAAAAACTAAAGGCAACCAAGCGCAATTACTTCCGTTACGGGCTGAGTTTTGATGCCGCGTTTCACTACGCAGCGCTGGAGCAGGAGATTGCCGCTAACGCCTTGTTGTATGACGGTACACAAGGGGTTGCCACGCCGAATGCTAACAATCTGGCGCATTTTTCCCGCAGACGTTTTGGCGCGCGCATTGAGTGGCCGCAAACGGCGGAGCAGCCGATTTGGCGTTTCACCACGCGCGCCTGGTTTTGCGACGGGACGACGACATGGCCTGTCGAGTTTGCCGGGCGCAACGCCGGTTATCGTCAGCTTGCACACTGGCAGGAGCAACTGGAACCGATGATCTTCTCGGCGAGCGATTACCTGGCGCGGCAGGTCACGCCTTCCGGGCGGTATGACTATGGCTGGTTTCCCTGCTTTGACCGCGCCATTCCCACCTACAACGCGTTACGCCACGCCAGTTCAACCTATGCGTTGCTGGAAGGGTGGGAAGTGACACGCAACGAAAAACAGTGGCAGGCCATTGAACGCGCGCTGGCGTACCTGAGCAGCGAGCTGATTCGCCGCTACACGTTGCCGGACGGCAGCGAAGCGGATTTTCTGGTTGATACCGGCGATGAAATCAAACTTGGCGGTAACGCGGTGTGTATTCTGGCAATGGCGAAATACCACGCACTGACGGGCAGCGATCGCGACATTGCGCAAATGAACCGGCTGGCAAATGGCATTGCCTCGATGCAGGACGCGCAAAGCGGTGGATTTGTACACGTACTGCATGCCGCCGATCTCTCGGTGAAAGCGGCGCAGCGTATTATTTACTATGACGGCGAAGCGGCGTTTGCGTTGATGCGTTTGTACCGCATCACTCAGGAACCGCGCTGGCTTGCCTGTGTTGAACGTGCGCTGGAAGATTTTATCGCCCGGCAACACTGGCAGGCGCATGATCACTGGTTAGGGTACTGTGTCAATGAGCTGACGCGCTATCAACCGCGCAGACGTTATTACCAGTTTGGCCTCGACAATGTGCGCGACCACCTTGATTTTGTCCTTAACCGGGTGACAACCTACCCAACGCTGCTGGAGCTAATGATGGCGGCCGCACAGATGATCGAAAGGCTTGCTGGATCTGAACACCGTGATTTGCTTGACGGTTTTGATCTGGCGCGTTTTAACCTGGCGCTGGAAACCCGCGCCCGTTACCTGACCAACGGTTTTTTCTGGCCGGAGCTGGCGATGTTTTTCAAAAACCCGGCGCGCATTGTCGGCAGCTTTTTTATTCGCCATCACAGTTACCGTGTCCGGATCGACGACGTTGAACATTATCTTTCCGGGTATATCGCATATCGTAAGGCGTGGCTGCAACAGCGGTCGGACTATACTCGTTAGCACGCTACTCCTGGAGCCGTAACACATGAACAGGCGCGCTGGCGCAACACTTACAGGCTTCTGTCGACAACGGTGGTTTTCATGCTGGCTACTGGTGTTGTTGGTTATTGCTCCTGGGCTTGGGGCCGGGTGGGATTTCAACGCCATCAGCACCAAAACCCGGCAATTGTACGGCGCATCAACCCCTGCAGCGCAGCAGCGAATCGATCAATGGGCCGCGTTAGTGAATAACCCGCCGCAGGAAACCACCCTGCAAAAGCTGGAGCGCGTGAATCAATTTTTTAATCAGCGCATGGCGTTTCGCGACGATACGCTGGTCTGGGGAGCGAAAGATTACTGGGCTACGCCGATAGAGTTTCTGCGCAAAGGCGCGGGCGATTGTGAAGATTTCGCGCTGGCGAAATATTTCACGTTGCGCGAATTAGGCATCCCGGCCAGTCAGCTACGCATCACTTATGTCAAAGCGTTGCAGTTAAATCAGGCGCATATGGTCGTGACATGGTACGCCACGCCGGACGCGATCCCACTGGTGCTCGATATCCTGAAAAACGCGATTTTACCCGCTACGCAGCGCCCCGATCTGCTGCCCGTGTATGCCTTCAATGGCGAAGGTTTGTGGCTACCGCAGGCGGGCGGCAATAAACGTGTCGGCGACAGCAAGCGGCTTTCCCGCTGGCAGGATCTTCTCACCCGCATGCGTGCGGAAGGGTTTGTTATTAACGAATAGGACGCAGCCATGTCTCTGTATAAACAGTTACTGCTCGGCATCTGTCTGTTCACGCTCGTGCTTTTTTGTGGCAATTTTTTTATTACGCTGGACAGTTCGCGTGAACAGTACAGCGCTCAATTGGGCGCTCACTCTCAGGATGCCGCCACGGCGTTGGGTGTTTCGTTAACCGGTAATATTGACGATCCGGCGATGATCGAATTGATGGTGAACGCCATTTTCGACAGCGGATATTTTTATAGTATCCGCGTCGTGGATGTGAACAGCGATAAGCCATTAATCGAACGGCAAAGCGACCCGCAGAACGGTAATGTTCCGCAATGGTTTGAACACCTGGTGCACCTGAAACCCGGCGTGGGCGAAGCGATCATCATGCGCGGCTGGATCCAGGCGGCGCGCGTTGAAGTGGTGAGCCACCCGATGTTTGCGCTGATGCGCCTGTGGCAAAGTATGGTAGCCAGTTTCCTGTGGCTCACCGGTTGTAGCCTGCTGTGTCTTGTCTGCGCCATGCTGCTGCTGCGCCGGAGTCTGCGACCGTTAGATCATATTGCCGTGCAGGCGGCGTCTATCACCCGCCGCGAGTTCCGACACGTTCCGAATGTGCCAAAAACGCCGGAGCTCAAGCGCGTGGTGGAAGCCAGCAATATGATGGTTTCACAACTGCAAACCCTGTTTAGCGAACAGGCGCAGCGTACCGTTGCGCTGCGTGAAGCTGCTTACCACGACAGCCTGACCGCGTTGAATAACCGCCGTGCGTTCGACATCCATTTGCAGTCTGTTCTGCGCGATGACGAAATGGCTTTCGGCTATGTGATCCTGCTGCGTGTGCGCGATTTAGCCGGGCTTAACCTGCGCATGGGTGGCGAAAAGACCGATGCGTTGTTGCAGGAGATAGCGGCGATTTTGCGCGAAACAAAGCAACTTCACCTGCATCATGATGGATTTGTTGCCCGTATTCGTGGCGGTGAGTTCGCCATTGTTACTGCTGACATGGTGCCACAGGAACACCAGGCGCTAATGAACGCGCTAACGGCACGTGTGAATGCGCTCTACAAAACCGGGATGAGCGATCGGTCGCCGCTGGCCTATTTAGCCAGCGTGGCTTTCCAGCCTGGTGACACGCCGCAAAATATTATGGCGCAAGCCGATCAGGCGCTAACGGCTGCGGAAACGAACATCCATTATGCGTTACACCCCGGCGTGAACCTGGCGGGTGACCATGACGATCATCACCGTTGGCTTACCCGGCTGGAAAACGTGCTGCTGACGGAAAATTTTGTCCTGTTTGCGCAGCCGGTAGTGACTTGTGACAGCTCGCGCCAGGTGTTGCATCACAAAATTCTGGCGCGTATCAAAACCGAAGAGGGGGAGATGATCCCGGCCGGGCGCTTTATGCCCTGGTTTCTGCGTTTTTCGTTAAGCGCGCGTATGGACGCGGTAATGCTGAAACAGACGCTCCGGTTTATGAGCGCTTCGCCTCTGATGCTGGCGCTCAGTATTAGTGGTGAGAGTGTCGCCAGCGATGAAAATCTGGCGGTTTTACTTCAACTTTTAAAAAACGAACCGCGGCTGGCAAAACGGCTGACGCTGGAGCTGGATGAAAATGAACTGCCGGACCCGGAACGCGTCAGCGTCGTGGTCAATAAACTAAATGAGGTCGGGTGCCGGTTAGGGATTCAGCATTTTGGCGGGCGTTTTCATCTGATTGGTAATTTGCCACAGTGGGGATTAGCCTGGATAAAAATAGATGGCAGCTATATTCACCATATTGATACAGAAGAAGATAAACACTTTTTTATTGAGGCCATGTATTGGGCTGCCAGACAAATTAATCTGCCACTTATTGCAGAACAAGTGGAAACCTCAGAAGAATTAGCAATACTCAATAAAATAGGGATTTATGGTGCCATGGGGCGTTATTTTGGCGATCCTTCATCATTAGCAAATTAATAATTTAGGCGATCCTGTATAGCAAGGGGGGTGTAATCATGCACTACATTGAACGTGACGCTGAAGGGCGAATTACGCGGGTTGAGTCGACGCCTTTTGCCGGTATGGTTGAGCAATATGAAGAAGATAGCGAGGAAGTCACCGAATGGTTACGTGTCCAGTCGATGCGCGAAGCCACGCTCCAGCGGCTTCAGCAGAGCGATCTGGAGATGGTTCGCGTACTGGAAGATCTTATCGACGTGTTAATGAGTAAAGGTGTTATCAGCATTACCGACCTGCCGCAGGCGGCGCAAAGCAAGCTGATAAACCGCACACAGGCGCGTTTGACGTTAAGTGGGCTGGAACGCTTAATTGATGACGAAGATGAGGGTATTTTTTGATTTTATGCGGAAAAAATTAAATGTGATTAAAAATATAACCTTAGTATTGTGAATCTTCTGATATTTAATATTGCCCGTCATATATATATTACTGTTTATTTTAGCGAATCCTCGAAGTTTCTCACCGCGCGTTCTTATTATTCTGCGAACCACTGTGTGATGAATTAATCCGTTATTGCTAGTGCATTGAAAATATTCCTTTTGCAGGTTTATGCCACTTCCCGTCGGCAGGGAAGATGGCAATTTATCAGAGGCACACATCATGAGTGGCGTTGCCGGGATAATTAAAGCGGTAATAGGACAAGTCTTCGCAACCTCTCCTGACGGGAGCAGGCATCTTTTAGTCGAAGGCGATACCCTCCAGGATGGCGATCAGATCGACACGGGTGCCGCAGGCGCTATCTCTATTTTATTGCCTGATGGAAAAACCCTCGATCTGGGCCGCGACAGCCACTGGGATAGCACCGGTTACGCTTTAACTACCGGGACGGAAGCACAGCAAAGCGACGTTGAAGCTGCGCAACAGGCCATTGCCGCAGGGCAAGACCCGACGCAAATCCTTGAAGCCCCGGCGGCGGGTCCCCAGCAGCCTGCCGCTGATCAACCCGGCACCCCCGATGGTGGCGGCCACACGAATGTTACCGTTGATCTTACCGCCGAGATCCTCGATCCCACCGCGGGTTACCCCACGACCGGTCTTGAAACCCCGGACGATGACCGGCGTGATGAACCCTCTTTTTTTACCCCCGCTGAAAATAACGCGCTGACTGGTTTGGATTCTGATGCTGATGCAGATGTTGACTCGGATGTTGACTCAGATGCAGATGCAGATGCAGATGCTGATTCGGATGCTGATACTGATACCGACTCAGATGCAGATGCCGATTCAGATACGGACGTTGATACTCATGATTCAGACGCCGACGCTGATACTGATACTGATACTGATACTGATACTGATGCGGACGCCGACGCCGATTCAGATACTGATGCCGATTCAGATACGGATGCTGATGCGGACACTGATTCAGACGCAGATGCAGATGCAGATGCTGACGCGGACGCCGATGTAGACGCCGACGCGGATTCGGATGCAGATACGGACACTGATACCGACTCCGATGCGGATGCCGACGCTGATGCTGATTCGGACGCGGACACTGATGCAGATGCAGATGCAGACGCAGATACCGATTCAGATACGGATGCCGACGCTGATGCTGATTCGGACGCGGACACTGATGCAGATGCAGATGCAGACGCAGACGCAGATACCGATTCAGATACGGATGCCGACGCTGATGCTGATTCGGACGCCGACGCAGATGCCGATGCTGATACCGACTCAGATGCAGATACGGATGCCGATGCCGATGCTGATACCGACTCAGACGCGGATTCGGATGCAGATACGGACACTGATACCGACTCCGATGCGGATGCCGATGCCGACGCCGACGCCGACGCCGATGCGGATGCGGACGCGGATACCGACGCTGATGCGGATTCTGATGCCGATTCGGATGCAGATGCCGACACAGATTCGGATACTGACGCCGACGCCGACGCCGACGCCGACGCCGACGCCGATGTAGATGCAGATGCAGATGCAGATGCGGATGTGGATGCAGATACTGACACGGATGCCGATTCAGACACTGATGCAGACGCGGACACCGACGCGGATGCCGATACAGACGCCGATGCCGACGCAGATGCAGATACTGATGCCGATGCCGATGCCGACGCAGATGCAGATGCAGATGCAGATGCCGATACGGATGCCGACGCGGATGCCGATTCTGATGCAGACGCGGACGCAGATTCGGATACCGATACCGACGCGGATACGGATGCCGACGCTGATGCTGATGCTGATGCTGATGCTGATGCTGATGCTGATTCGGACGCGGACGCGGACACTGATGCAGACGCAGATGCAGATGCCGACGCGGATTCAGATACCGACGCAGATGCAGATTCGGATGCCGACGCGGATACGGATACGGATGCAGATGCAGACGCAGATACCGATGCAGATTCGGATGCAGACACTGATACCGATGCAGATTCGGATGCAGACACTGATACCGACTCCGATGCAGACGCCGACACTGATACGGATTCAGATGCGGATGCCGACGCAGATGCTGATACGGATTCAGATGCGGATGCCGACGCAGATGCTGATTCGGACGCTGATACAGATACCGACTCAGATGCAGACGCTGACACTGATGCCGACTCAGATACAGATGCAGATTCGGACGCGGACACTGACGCCGACGCGGACTCAGATGCAGATACGGATTCAGATACTGACGCGGATGCAGATACTGACACCGACACCGATACCGATACCGATACCGACGCAGATTCGGATGCTGATGCCGACTCAGACGCAGATGCCGATGCCGACGCTGATACGGATTCAGATGCAGATGCTGATGCTGATGCAGACGCCGACACTGATACGGATTCAGATGCGGATGCTGATGCCGACTCAGATGCAGACGCTGACACTGATGCCGACTCAGATGCAGATACCGACGCGGACACTGACGCCGACTCAGATGCAGACACTGACACTGATACTGACTCCGATGCAGACGCTGATACTGATGCGGACGCCGACGCCGACTCAGACGCAGATGCCGATGCTGATGCGGACGCCGATGCTGATGCCGACGCCGATGCTGATGCCGACTCAGATGCAGACACTGACACTGATACCGACTCCGATGCAGACGCTGATACTGATACTGATGCGGACGCCGACGCCGATTCAGACGCAGATGCAGATGCCGACGCCGATTCAGACGCAGATGCAGATGCCGACGCGGATTCAGATACCGACGCAGATGCTGATTCGGACGCTGATGCCGACTCAGATGCCGACGCTGATACTGATGCGGACGCCGACGCGGATACGGATGCCGATGCAGACGCAGATACCGACGCAGATGCAGATACCGATACTCATGATTCGGATGCAGACGCAGATACGGATGCCGACGCAGACGCCGATGCAGATTCGGATGCCGATGCCGACACTGATTCAGACGCAGATTCGGATGCGGATACGGACGCTGATGCTGATTCTGACGCCGATGCAGATGCCGATACCGACGCAGATGCGGATACCGATGCCGATGCGGATACGGATGCAGATGCAGATGCAGATGCAGATTCGGATGCGGATGCCGATACCGACGCAGATGCCGATGCGGATACTGATGCGGACGCTGATACAGACGCAGACGCCGATACGGATACCGACGCAGATGCTGATACAGACGCCGATGCAGATGCAGATGCAGATGCAGATGCGGATGCGGATGCAGATGCAGATACCGACGCCGATGCGGATACTGATGCCGACGCCGACGCCGACGCCGACGCCGACGCCGACGCCGACGCCGATGCTGATGCGGACGCCGACGCAGATGCCGATTCAGATACCGATGCCGACGCAGATACCGATTCAGATGCAGATACAGATGCAGATTCGGACGCTGATGCCGATACCGATGCTGATTCAGATACGGATGCCGACGCGGATGCGGACACTGATTCAGACGCAGATGCGGATGCCGATTCAGATACGGACGTCGATACTCATGATTCAGACGCCGATGCAGACGCCGATGCCGACTCTGACGCCGACGCCGACGCCAACAAAAGTTCTGATGTGCATTTGACTGTGACCTTAACGCCGGGGGCTAATACGCCGGAGACGTCTGACGACAATATCCTTCACATCAATGGCGGCAGTGGGGATCCTAACGGTTATGACATCCAGAACGGCGTCATCGTTGCTATTGGCGATAACGTGCAGATTTGGCTTACGCCAGACAGCCCGGACGGTGCGACCCAGGGCGATCATGTCCCCGAATGCAGTAACCCCAATCAGATTCACTATTACGACAGTCACGGCAATGCCAATGCCAGCGGCAGTTCCGCGGGCAGTACGGATATTTTTGTCGTCGGCGATCATACCGGCGGGTACTACCAGCAAGGGGATTGGTCCAACGATCACTATGATTTCAGACCGGTGAATGGCATCACCGGCAATCAGGGCGTGCCAGAAGGTGAGACTGGCAAAGATTACATTTTTGTCACCGGCGACAGCGCGAACTACTCTGTTTCGGGCGTTGATCACCCGGCGAACCATCAGAATAACTCCATCGATAATTTGCAGGTCACCAACACGGAAAACGGCTCGCACCCCTTCGGTAATGCCAACGGAATCGAAGGTGTTGTCTTTGGCGATGGCCCGTCGTCAACGTTGGGCGGCGATACCCATGTGACCACATCGGTCACGCTGAACCTGGACGTTAACCTCGAAAGCTCCGACAGCAGCGATCATCTGACTTCACTGACGCTGAGCGGCCTGCCCGAAGGGGCACAATTCAGCGGCGACCACATGAGTGTGAGTTATGACGGTGAACACGGCACTTACACGCTCACCTTTGATGACAACTCGTCCCATTATGACGGGCAGATTTCGGTGATGTTGCCGGAGGGGCAAACGACAATTGGCGATGTCTCTATTGAGGTGAACTCCACCGCCGACGAACTCCACGATACGGACTTTACCTTGAATGGCGAAGAAGGGGGCCTGGTGGTGAGCGGTACGGAGACCACCAGCGCCGGGGAACATACGGCCGACAGCCCAGCCGATACGCCGCATATCGAAGCGACCAGCCTCGCCATTGATGAGACCTCCCACGCAGATACGCAAAGTGCCGATCACACTGCGGACAGCACTCAGCACGCTGAGGATCTCTCCGATGATCACACCACTGACTCAACCGGCGAAGAGAGCGCCAATTCCCTGTTGCTGGTGGAGGACGATAGCCTCCAGCTCGGCAATCTCGAACCCGGAAGCGCCGAGTCGCAGGGACAGACGGTTGTTGCGGACGATGCCTCGCTGAACAATTTGTTGGGTGAAGAGAACGACAGCGAATCGGAGGAAAACAGCAGTAACGCTTCCCATCACGGCTCCGCAGCCCAGCACGGCGGGGATCATCATGAGGGTAATCATTATGGTTGGGAGCATCAGGATGCAGATCGCCATGATGGAGGGGATCAAGCAGGGGATCACCAGGACGCTTCGCACCATGACGCGGAGCATGCCAATAGTGATGCATCCGCACCCAGCCTCAGTCATGACGAGCCGGTCAATTTCAGCGACATCATCCAGGATGACGATGCTCACCAGGATCTCAGCAGCCTTGTTAAAGGCCACGCGCCGGACGCCGGGCACGCCGATCATGACGCCGGTAACGATCACCCCGCACCGGTGGAACCGCCGGATGGTGGAGAGGATCACGGCGGTGGCGAAGGTGGGCACGACGATATGGATCACTTAATTGCCAAACCCGATGCCGACTCTGGTGGTTAACCGAGCCGGTTTGTTTAGACGTCTGTCTGCGTTACAGGCCACAGCAGGAGGCCAACATGTTATCTCGCAAGCCGCTGTTATGGGGGATTTCCCTCCCGCTGCTGCTGATCACCGGCGCGCACGCCACCACGCTTGAGCAGGCGGTGAAAGAGGCGATTCTCTGGCACCCGGAAGTCAGCGCGTCTATTAACCGGCGTTATTCGGCGGATGAGGATCTGCGGGCGGCGAAAGGCGGATATTTGCCGTCGCTGGATGTCACGGCGGGAACCGGCTGGGAGCAATCGGATAACAGCACCACGCGTGCGGCTGGGGATCATCTGCGCAATTTACACCGCAGCGAATCGAGCATTACGGTGACGCAAAATCTGTTTAGCGGGTTTGCCACCCGCAACGAAGTTGCCCGCCAGACCGCGACGGTGAACTCCCGGGCCTGGACGGTGCTGGACACCAGCGAAACCACCGCGCTGCAAGCGATTCAGTATTACCTCGATGTGCTGATGCGCCGGCAACTGGTTACCCTGGCGGAAGAGAACCTGAAAAACCACCAGCGGGTATTCGATCAGATTACGCTGCGCACGGAGCAGGGCGTAGGCCGCCAGGCCGATTATGAACAGGCGGAAGCCCGCCTGGCGCAGGCGCGAAACAACCTGTTGACGGAGCAAACCAACCTGGACGATTCGCTGGCGAACTACCAGAGCATGACCGGGAAAGAAGCCGATGATCTCACACTACCGGCGAAATTTAAGGTTCCCGCTTCGCTGGAAGATGCCCGACAGTCGATGTTGAAAAACAGCCCGTTATTAAAACAAGCCGCTGCCGATGTCGAAGCGACGCGCCAGCAATATGAGGCGGCGAAGTCGCGGTTTTACCCCAGCGTAAATGTGGAAGTGGGACGCACCATGGATAACAACATTGACGGTACGCGCGGCCACAATCAGGAGTGGCAGGCCATGTTGCGCATGCGCTACAACCTCTACAACGGCGGCAGCGACAGCGCCACGCTCTCCTCTTATGCCTACAAAATGCGTGAAGCGCAGGATGTCAGAAATAACGCGTTACGCCAGTTAAACGAAGAGCTGCGCCTGGCCTGGAACGCGTTACAAAACGCCCAGAAACAAGTGCCTATTGCGAAAGATTATGCCGATCGCAGTGTGACGGTGCGCAGCGCTTATCAGGAGCAGTTCAGCCTGGGCGACCGCTCGTTGCTGGATATGCTGGACAGTGAAAATGAAGTCTTCACCGCGCAGCAGCGCTATGTGGAGATGCAGTTCACGGAGATGTTTTCGACGTATCGCATTAACGCGCGCACCGGCGAGTTGCTGAAAGCGCTTAATATCCAGCCGCCTTCTTCTGCACAACCGCTGGATGACACACCCACATCGAAAGTGGAATTGCCTGAACTCAAATAACATGTTCAGGCAGGGCTGGGGGTCTTTCAGCCGACAGCGCTGAAAAACGCCTCTGGGGTCTTCGCTATCGCGGTATTCCGCGAACCTGCAAGGTCAGATTATGACGTCGACGAATAATGACACTCAGGCGCTTCCGGTTTCCTCTAACGAGGAGGTAGCCAGAAGCGATCCCCGGCAGACGCATGATGATCCACTGCTGGATTGTCTGATGATCGTGTGCAAATTGCATAATATCGCCACCACGCGCTACTCGCTGACATCCGGGCTGCCGCTGAAAAACCATTCACTGACGCTGAGCATTTTTCCGCGTGCGGCGCAGCGGGCGGGGTTGAAAGCCAGAACGCTCCAGCGCTCGCTTGAGACGATTTCGGCGATATCGCTGCCGGCGATAGTACTGCTGGAAAACAACCAGGTTGCGGTACTGATTGGCTGGGACGGGCAGCAAGCGCGGTTATTACCGAGTGAAACCGAAGGCGGGGAGATCACGCTGACGGGCGATGCGTTGGCGGAGCGTTATAGCGGCACGACGATTTTTCTCCAGCGGGAACATGAATTTGATACGCAGCCTACGGCTACGATCCCGCGCACGCGAAACTGGTTCCAGGATACGCTGCGGCTGTCGAAGTTCCTCTATGCCGATGCGGTTATCGCCAGTCTGCTGGTCAATATTATTGCGCTGGCGGCACCGCTGTTTGTGATGAATGTGTATGACCGGGTGGTGCCCAACCAGGCGACGGCCACGCTATGGGTGCTGGCGATTGGCATTACCATTGCCTACTTCTTTGATTTTATTCTGAAGACTCTGCGCGGCATGTGTCTGGATTTGGCCGGTAAAAAGACCGACTTGATTGTCTCCGCCGCGCTATTTGAACGTCTGCTGGGGATGAAAATGAAGCTGCGTCCCAGCCGCGTGGGCAGCTTTTCGCAGAACTTTCAGGAGTACCAGTCGGTGCGGGATTTCCTCTCGTCACTGACGCTGACCGGGTTGATTGATTTCCCCTTTACGCTGCTGATTATGCTGGTGATTGGCATTATCGGCGGCCCGCTGGTGTTTATTCCGTTGGTGTCTTACCCGATTGCACTCATCGGTAACTGGTTGCTCCAGCGCCCGCTGATGTCGCAGGTGCAGAAAACTTACCGCTTATCCAGCGAACGCCAGGCGATGCTGGTGGAGACGCTCACCGGGCTGGACGCCATTAAAGTGAATAACGCGCAGAGCGAGCGCCAGTACCAGTGGGAGCAGATTATTGGCCAGCTCAGCAAGCTGGAGATGAAAGTGAAATCGCTCTCTTTTGTGGCGGTGAATTTCACGTCGTGGATCCAACAGGCGAGCGGCGTGGCGATCATTGTTGCCGGGGTTTACATCATTATCAGTGGCTCGCTCAGTATGGGCGGGCTGGTAGCCTGCTATTTGTTGCACCGGCGCGCCATGATGCCGGTGGGCCAACTCTGTAGCCTGATAACCCGTTACCAGCGGGCAAAAATGACCAAAGCCACCGTCGATCGCATGCTGGATCTGGAGCAGGAAATTCATGACGAAGACGTTCCGCTCAGGCGTGAGAAACTCTCCGGGGCGCTGGAGTTTCGCGATGTGACTTTTCGTTATCCGAACAACCAATACACCTCGTTGAACAACGTTACGCTGACCATTAAACCGGGCGAAAAAATCGGCATTATCGGCCGCAGCGGTTCCGGTAAAAGCTCGCTGGCGAAGCTGCTGGTGGGATTTTACCAGCCGGATGCCGGTAGCGTGCTGATTGATGATATCGATTCCCGGCAGATTGATGTCCACGATTTGCGCCACAACATTGGCTACGCCCCGCAGGATATCCACCTGTTTAGCGGCTCATTGCGGGAAAACCTGCTGTATGGCGCAAGCTATGTCGGCGAAGAGGCGATGCTGCGGGTGGCGATGATCACCGGCGTGCATGAGTTCGCCCGCCGCCACCCTTCGGGCTACAACATGCGTATTGGCGAGCGGGGAATGAACCTCTCCGGCGGTCAGCGTCAGGCGGTTACGCTCGCGCGGGCGCTATTGCTTGACCCGCCGATTTTGCTGATGGATGAACCTACAAGCTCGATGGATAACACCAGCGAGGAGCTGATCAAAAAGGCGCTGATCCCGGTCGTCGCCGACAAGACGTTGCTGCTGGTGACGCATCGTGCTTCGTTACTCTCCCTGGTTGAGCGTCTGATTATTCTCGATAACGGCAAAATCATCGCCGATGGCCCGAAAGAGAGCGTCATGAGCGCACTGAAAAAGGGGCAAATCCATGCAAATCGTTGACCTGCTTAGCCGCCTGATGAGCTGGCTGTTCGGTGATAAAAAAACGTCGCCGCTGGCCATCAATGAAGTGAATCAGGCGTTGCTTGATGACTCGCCGCGCGTTATCCGCATTACGCTGTGGGCGATTTTTATCTTTTTTATCCTGATGGTTGGTTGGGCGTCATTTGCCGACATTGATGAAGTGACGCGGGGCGAAGGCCGGGCTATTCCCTCTTCACGGCTGCAAAAAATTCAGAATCTGGAAGGGGGAATTGTCGCCCAGGTGTATGTTCACGAAGGCGAAGTGGTGAACGCTGGCGCGCCGCTGATTCGGCTCGACGATACCCGTTTTCGCTCTAACGCCGGGGAAACCCAGGCCGACCGTATGGCACTGCAGGCGCGTATTGAACGCTTAACGGCGCAGGTCAATGGCGCGACGACGCTGGAACTCTCGCCGGAGATAATCCAGCAGGCACCGGATATTGCCAAAGGTGAAATGGCGCTGTTCCTGAGCATTAACAGCAAGCTACAAAGCACGATTGCCGGGCTGAACGAGCAACTGGTGCAGAAAAAGCAGGAGCTTATCGACCTGCAAACCAAAGCGGCGCAGTACAAACAGAGCCTTGGGCTTTTGCAGCAGGAGATTAATCTCTCTGAGCCGCTGATCGCCAAAGGGGCGATTTCCCGGGTGGAAGTGCTGCGTTTACGGCGCACCGAAGTGGAGACGCGCGGGCAACTGGATTCAATGACGGTTGCTGTTCCTGGCGCTGTCGCGGCGGTGAACGAGATCACCAATAAAATTAACGAAACGCTGGACGGCAACCGCAGCGACGCCTTGACGCAACTCAACCAGGCGCGGACTGACCTGAGTAAAGCGGAAGCGACCGGTAAAGCGATTGCAGATCGGGTGAACCGTACAATGGTGACCTCGCCGGTCAGAGGGATTGTGCAGCAACTGATGGTGAACACCATTGGTGGGGTGATCCAACCCGGCAGCGATATGATAGAAATTGTGCCGCTGGATGACCGGTTGCTGGTAGAAGCGAAAATTCGCCCGCAGGATATTGCCTTTTTACACCCCGGTCAGCAGGCGATTGTGAAGTTTTCCGCGTATGACTACACCATCTATGGCGGGCTGGCGGGCGAACTGGTGCAAATCAGCCCGGATACGGTGACCGACAAAGACGGCAACAGCTTTTACGTGATCCGTTTGCGCACGGATAAAAACCATCTCGGCCCGGATGATAAACCGCTGTTAATCATTCCAGGCATGGTGGCGTCGGTGGACATTATTACCGGCCAGCGCACCATCCTGCACTACTTGCTCAAACCAATATTGCGCGCCAAAGCGGAAGCGCTGCGTGAACGGTGACAGCGAAAGGGAGGCCTTTGCCGCCTCCCTTTGTGGTTAGCGGCGATAGCGCAGCAGCACCATCATCACCAGCGCCAGCGTGCTGAACGAAACCGTATACAACGCCTGCGCCGCGCCCCATTTTGCTGCCAGTAAGGCGGCAATCAGTGTCGCTACGGCGGCGCAGCACGATTGCCAGCGCCATACTTTTGCCGTGGCGGTGGAAACGGCATCGGCATGGAAATTGTGCAACAGGCCGAATGTCCCGACCGCAAAGACCATATTAGACGCCAGATGCGCGGCAAAGATGATGAGCAGCGCGGTTTTTGGATAGGACGTTAAACCCGGCAGCACACAGTAAGCCGCCAGAAAAGCCAGTAAACAGCCGACCAGATAACGGTTGCGGCTGGCATAGCGTTTGAGGTTATCGGCCTTTAGCAGCAGCGGGCCACAAAGCTGACCCAGGCTGCGCGCAAAGATAAGTGGCAGAGCAAGGTCGGTGGCTTCCGCGGGACGCATTTGTTGTATCAGCGCCGGAAGCAGCGCCATTGCAGGCGCGCCGACGGCGGCAAGCGCCGGTAACAACAGCAAGCTGCGTTTTTGTATGACCGGTAAATGATGCCAGCGCAGGGGCTCGGCCTTTTTGTGGTGATTCTCATGGCTTACCGGCGGTAGGTAGCGTGCTGTAGCGCATAGCAACACCGTAGAGAACACAAAACTGATGGCATCGATGGAAAGCAGTGTCACCGGCGATACCCGGTCGAAGAGGACAACGCCAGCGCCTGCGCCAAGCAGCACCTGAGAGGCGAAAATCACGGTTTCCATGCTGGTCGCTGCAGGCAGTTCGTTTGCGCTTAAACCACGTTTAAAAACCAGACTCATGGCAGGCCAGGATAAGCCGGCGGCAAATGCTTCGATCGATTGCACAGCAAGCAGCGCGGGGATGCTGTGTGCCAGCAAGCCGTAGAGCGGCAAAAGCAGCCCGGCGAGGCCAATCAGCTCACACAGCAATAATAAGTGCAGCGGCGAGACACGCCGACAACCGTATTCCCCCAATAAACTGCCAAAAAAACCGGGTAGTGTGGCCAGCATATAGCTCAGCGTGAGCGTTGCCGGGGAGGCATGCCAGCGTAACAACTGACCGAGGATCAGGGTTTGTGTTAACCCATTGCCGATAGAGGAAAAAAGATAGGCACTACCAAACAAGCACAGCCAGCGGTGCTGGCGCAGCGCGCGCACCAGAACCATCAATAATGTGTTCATTGTCGACATTCTCAAGTAAACAGAAAACCGCGTGCGGCATACAGCGCACGGTGCAAAAGTGTGTTCACAGAGAGAGTGTCGTTACATTGGCGAGCCTGATGAATTTCAGAGACCTATAAACGTAGCATCCCTTTTCCTGAAAGAGAAGCGGACGGGAACGTTCGTGTTCCCGCTGGTTTTCATCTGCTAAGCGATAAATAGACTGAGCAGCAGAACCATACCCAGGCCGACCACAGAGTTAATTAACTCCAGCAGCCCCCAGGTTTTGAAGGTGTCTTTCATCGATATGCCGAACGTCTCTTTAAACAGCAGAAAACCGCCGTCGTACATCAGCGTAATGGTGTTGCTGCCGCAGGCTACGGCCAGGCACATCAGCGCCGGGTTGAGGTGAAACGCGCCGACCATTGGCGCGACGATACCCGCAGAGGTGATGGCTGCGACGGCGCCTTGCCCGGTGAGAATGCGGATGATCGCCGTGATTATCCACGCCACGATGAACGGCGACAGCGGAACGTGACTCATAATGTCCACGATGTGGTTACCCACGCCGGAAACCACAATCACCTGTTTCAGAATACCGCCGGCGCTGATGACAAACAGCACGTTGGCAATTTTCGCAATCGCGTCACTGGCGCAGTGGGTGACGCCTTCAGCCGACATTCCACGCTTGATACCGAGGAACCAGATTGCTGCCAGCGTGGCCAGCAGCATGCTGATTTCCGCGCTGCCAAAGAAGATACAGACTTTCACCAGCGCCGATCCTGTGGGCATTAACCCTTTGATAATCGACGCGACAATCATCAGCACCGCCGGGATCAGCGGGATCAGAATGCTGATGCTAAACGGTGGCAGATCCTGCGCGGTTTTTTCTTCGACCGGTTTCATCAGGGAATTCAACGGAATCGCTTTAATACCTGGCAGGTATTTGGGCAGCAGAATGCCCGCGCAAAACAGCGCCGGGATAATCACTAAAATGCCGTACAGATAGACCTGCACAATATCGGCGTTGAACGCGCTGATGAGCGCTACCGGACCCGGCTGCGGCGGGAACAGGCTGTGTCCCATGGTCGCGCCTACCACGGTTGGCACCACTAATTTCATGTACGGAATGTTGGCTTTTTTAGCGATATTCAGCACCAGCGGCATGGCAATCAGAAACGCCACTTCATAAAACATGGCGATGCCAAAAATAACGCCGATAAACATCAGCCCGACCGAAAGAAACCGCGTACCGCAGCGTTCAATGACATTATCCGCAATGCGTTGGCTGGCACCGGATTCGGTCATAAATTTACCGATAATCGCGCCAAAAATAATAATCAATGCGAGATGGCCGAGAATACTTCCCAGGCCGTCTTGAATAACTGTGACAATTTTATCCAGCGGAATGCCTTCCATGATCGCAACAAATATCCCTGCGATCAGTAAGGCGAAAATATTATGGAATTTATATTTAAGGTTCATAACGACCAGGAGTGCAATACCAACCAGCACCCAAAATAGCGCGAGTAACGGAGACATAGAGAATACCTTACGGATTTGCCTTAAATGAAAGCCGGTGGAGCCACCGGCCTGAATGACATTTTATTAATGTTGTTTTTCGAGCGCTTCCCACAAGCCGTGCAGGTAAGTGACACCGAGGGCGCGGTCGTAGAGCCCGTAGCCTGGACGGCCGGTTTCCCCCCAGATAAAGCGCCCGTGGTCGGGGCGGATATAGCCATCAAAACCATTGTCGTAGAGAGATTTCATCACCTGGAACATATCCAGCGAGCCGTAACGGGATAAATGCGCAGACTCATAAAAATCTTTATCTTTAATGAGCTTAATATTTCTTACGTGGGCAAAGTGGATACGTTTACGGCGGGTAAATTCTGCGAGGATTTGGTAGACGTTATTATCCGGATCTTCAGCAATGGAACCGGTGCATAATGTAATACCGTTCGCTTCAGAATCTACTGCATTACAAATCCAGTCGAGATCGTCGCGGTTTTTTACAATGCGCGGCAGACCAAAAATAGAATACGGTGGATCGTCCGGGTGGATTGCCATTTTTATGCCAACTTCTTCACACACCGGAATAATACGTTCAAGAAAATAGACCAGGTTTTCGCGCAATTTTGCGTCGTCGACATCTTTATATTTGGCAAACAGCTCCTGCACTTTTGCCAAACGTTCTGGCTCCCAGCCGGGCAGGGCGAAACCGTTGGAATTTTCCAGCACTTCTTTTACGACTTCGTCGAGAGTTTTATCGATGCCTTTTTTCTCGAACGCCATCGTGAGTGAACCGTCTGGTAGAACGTAGTTCATGTCGGTTTTCATCCAGTCGAAAACCGGCATGAAGTTATAGCAAATCACCTTCACGCCGACTTCCGCCAGGTTGCGGATGGTCTGCTGATAGTTGGCAATTAACGGCTCGCGGCTGGGCAGGCCAATTTTGATATCATCATGAATGTTCACACTTTCAATGACTTCCATCTTTAAACCGGCCTGATGTACCTGATCGGCAAGCGCACGGATTTTCGCTTTTGGCCACACGTCGCCAACCGGAACATCATAAAGCGCGCCAACGACACCTTCGACGCCGGGAACTTGCCGGATATGCTCCAGCGGAATTTTGTCTTCAACTGGACCAAACCAGCGCATTGTCATTTGCATGCTCATTACCACCTTTGAACGTTTTTTCTTAACTGCCATACTAGTATTGATAATAACCGGGCGGTAAGCGCATTTGTGCGATCCACTTCACACAAACCCCTTTGTCGGGATTGAACCTCTTAGAAGCAAACAGAACAGCGCGTTAATCTGCTGATAACGTTTTATTGACAAATATTTTTAAAATAGTGCTTGCGCTGCCAAAGCAACCATGCGTTAATGCGTCGTCGGTTTGATAAATCATTATCTCCAGCAGTTCACTAAAGTCTTTCTCATCTCTAAGTGCCTCCTTGCTACTTCTTTTTGGGTCTTCGCTTTACACTCTGATAAAAAATAATGTCTCAGACCATTACTGCCGCATTCGGCGAAATAAAAAGAAGGTAACAAGCATGTCTACTAAAATGAACGGTATCGTTAAATGGTTCAACGCTGAGAAAGGCTTCGGTTTCATTACTCCGAAAGATGGCAGCAAAGATGTATTCGTACATTTCTCCGCTATCCAGAGCAATGCATTCCGCACTCTTGAAGAAAATCAAGAAGTTGAATTCACTATTGAAAACGGTCCGAAAGGCCCGGCTGCGGCTAACGTGATTCCGCGCTAAGGATTTAGAATTATTAACCATATTCATTTTCGCTGCCCGTGCTGCCACGGGTCGCAATACCGAATTTCCAGTTTTGATATGACTGAGAAAAATCCGGTCGGTGCCAAATGTATTTTTTGCAAATCAGCAATGACCACATTTGATAACATCGCCGCATTTGTCCAGGCCAGCCAGGCACCACTGGAATTCCGTAAATAATAAAAAAACAGGTCAGTTTTCTGACCTGTTTTTTTATTTTAGCAATCAACCCCATCCTCCTGCGACGTACACAACCCGCACCCACATTACCCGGCCATTAACATAATCATTTTGATCGAACGGTTGCTGGTTAACTGCCAGGTCATCTGCCGGTAGTGCAGCTCGCCTTGGTGTGGATGATGAAAAACGCGCTCACCACCCTCACGCACCACCACTTGCTGGCGCGACCAGAACGCACGAAACAGTTCGCTATCATTACTCAGGCTCTGCACAAACTGGTTCAGCCCTTTGTCGTGGGGATAATGCATCGCGTCCGCACGTAACTCGGCGACAATCCGGCTAGCGCGCGTTTCCCAGTTGGCAACCAGCGTTTGCGCCAGCGGATGGCGAAACATAAAACTCATCATATTCGGTTCGGCCTCCTTATCCAGCCAGCCGCTGAACAGTGCCTCCGCGGGTTTATTCCACGCCAGCATATTCCACATCAAATCCAGCAAATAGCAGGGGCAAGCCATCTGATTCACCGTGGCCAGCACAGAAGGTTCAACCGTGATGACGTGCTCTTCCTGCGGATCGTTTTGCAATGCCAGATGAAATAAATATTTGCGCTCTGCGGCAGTCATTTTTAACACGCTCGCGATATTCGATAGGGTTTGCGGTGAAACAACAATATCCCGCCCTTGCTCAATCCACGTATACCAGGTGGTACTGATGCCGCTTAGCTGCGCCACTTCTTCCCGCCGCAATCCGCGCGTACGCCGTCGCCCTTGAGCTGGCAAACCAATATCCGCAGGCGCGGTGTTTTCCCGCTGCGATCGCAAAAAAGCGCCAAGAGTTTTCGGCCCGGCAAATAAGGTACTTTCCATGGGTGGTACTCGTTAATACCAGTATAAGTACACATATTGTACCCCTATAAATGCGGTCGTATAGTCGCCAAAGAGCAACTTTTTGTCGTGCTAAAAAAGGAAAAAGAGAATGGCGATTAATCATCATGAGTTAACAAAAAAGCAGTTTGGCGACCAGGCTCAGGCATACCTGACAAGTCAGGTGCATGCGCAAGGCGCGGATTTAGTGCGTCTGGTCGAGTGGCTGGATAATGATGCGGATGCCTCGCTGCTGGATTTAGGCTGCGGTGCCGGGCATGCCAGTTTTGCCGCCGCAGGCGTGGTGCGCGAGGTGACGGCGTATGATTTGTCGGAAAAAATGCTGGCGGTAGTGCGCCAGGCGGCGAGTGATCGTCAGTTACACAACATCACCACCGCCCATGGCGCGGCGGAAAAGCTGCCATTTGCCGACAAAACATTTGACGTGGTGATCAGCCGCTACTCGGCGCACCACTGGCATGATGTGGCACTCGCGCTGCGTGAAGTGAAACGCGTGCTGAAACCCGGTGGGAAATTTATCCTGATGGATATTGCCTCGCCCGGCCGCCCGGTGCTGGATATCTGGCTGCAAACCATTGAAGTGCTGCGCGATCCGTCCCACGTGCGCAACTACTCTCCAGCCGAGTGGCTGCAAATGACCCAGCAAAGCGGCATGCTGGTTGAGAAGATGGTTTCTGATCGGCTGGGGCTGGAATATCACGCCTGGGTGGAACGCATGAATACGCCGGAGGTATTGCGCGCGGCGATCCGCTACCTGCAAAACCAAACCTCGGATGAGGTAAAAGCGCACTTTCTCATTGGCGACGATGGATCATTTACTTCCGATACGCTGATGTTCCAGACGCGCGTGTAAGCAAAACCGTGCGCCCACCGTGCGGGGCGCACCGATGTCTTAGCCAATCGCGCTACCGATCACGTCACGAATGCGCTGGGCAATGTAACCGACATGGGTTTCCAGCGCGAAATGCCCGGTATCAAGCAGCTCGACCACCGCGTTTGGGTTATCGCGTTTATAAGCGTGCGCGCCTGGTGGGATAAAAAACGGATCGTGCTCGCCCCAGATAATCAACGCGGGCGGCTGGTGGGTGCGGAAAAAGGCCTGAAACTCAGGGTAGCGCTTCAGGTTGTTGGCGTAATCGAGAAACAGATCCAACTGGATCGCTTTATTCCCCGATCGCTCCATCAGGAGCGCATCCAGCTGATACCCTTCCGGTGCGACGCTTTGCGGATCGCGCACGCCGTGCAGATATTGCCATTTTGTCCCTTCCAGATTGAGAATTGCATCGTGAACAACCTGGCGATTTTCCGCTGTTGGTGTGTGCCAGTAAGCCTGAACCGGTGCCCATGCATCACCTAAACCTTCCAGATACGCATTGCCATTTTGCGAAATAAACCCGCTTACCCGCTCTGGATAATGCAGCGCTAACCGCAATCCAGTCGGTGCGCCGTAATCGAAAACATACATGGCGAAACGTTGCAGATTGAGCGCATCGACGAAGGCAATCAGCGTGTTTGCCAGCCCATCAAAGCTATAGGTGTAATTACGTTCAGTGGGGACTTCGGTAAAGCCGAAGCCGGGCAGATCCGGGGCGATAAGGTGAAACTTATCTGCCAGCAGCGGGATCAGCTCGCGAAACTGATGTGAAGAGCTGGGAAAGCCGTGCAGCAGCAGTAAAACCGGGTTTTCCGGGTTACCGGCTTCACGGTAAAACACATTGACGCCATCGACGTCTACAAACAGATAGCGAATCGGGAAATGCGTATTGGCAGCCATATCGTTACCTCTTTTGAAACCGTTAAAAGTTAATTTATAGGGTTACTTCAACGCTGAGTATGGCGAAACAATGTAACTGTGTAAAATGTATTTTATAGGTTACAATGTGCGGGTGAACGAGACTCAGGGGAGAACAACGATGACAGCAGCCACGTTACCTGGCGCAGAAGGCCCGTGGTTTATTGCCGAAGACCATGCGCTGGATTTCATCAACACGCTGGCGATGGCGGAAAAATCGCCGCATGATTTTTGGCAATCCGATGAAGATGTGCGCCAGTGGTTACAGCATATCGGGTTGCAGGTTAACGCAATGGCAAAGCCGGGAGCGTTGCTGGCCGAGGCGCGTAAGCTGAGGGCATTGATTCGCCTGTTGGTCGAAGAGAAAAAGCACGGGCGGGAACTGCCGCTGGACGCACTTAACGACTGGCTGGCGCAGGCGCAAAGCCACGTACGCCTCGAAATGGATGCGCAAGGCTCGCTGCAAACGCAGCGCGTTTATCTCCTTGATACGCCGCAGCAAGCCCTTGCTCCGGTCGCAGAGCTGGCGGCGGCGTTACTGGCAAACGGGCAGTTTGACTATATTCGCCAGTGCGAGCACCCGGATTGCACACTGTGGTTTTACGATAAAACCAAAGCGCATCGTCGCCGCTGGTGCAGCATGGCGCTGTGCGGCAACCGGGCGAAAGTGGCCAGGTTCCGGGCCAAAAGCAATTAATCCGTGGCTTAACGATGAATAAGCCGCGGTGAAATAAGCGATTTTGCACAAGAGTCTTCTTGCAGTGCTAAATTTTCGCAGAAGTCACTGTTATAAATTTACGCATGAGTAGAGGGCTTATGAATCAATCTCTACGGGCGCTGGTGACCTCTTTTATGGCGCAGGCCCGTTGTCTTCGAAAAGATTTTTCCGGCAAAACGGATGGCAAAACTCTCATATCTACGCCATTCAATTATGTAGTGCACGAGATCGCGGGAGCCACGCTGGTGGCCAATCATCTGACGATGGCCAACGTGGCAACGCCGATTCTGGCGATCAGCCGTTACAGCGGCCAGTCGGGGCGCAGAGCAACACCTTGATTTCACCCATGAAAAATGCGCCAGTCACCGCCTCACAACCGAAAATCAACGGCGTCGATATTTCATATCTCACCGCCACGAATGCGGATCACGCGATGATCTTTAGCGGTTTGTCGGAATCTGCCGTACGAAATGTCTCGCTGCAGCATATTCATATCGCTGCCAAATATGGTGCCAGGCACGGTATATGAATGGGCAGGGGAAAACGGTACATATCGAGGCGTAGCAAGGTGCAATGCTGGAACAGGCCCGCAGATGGCGTAGAAACGTAACGGAGGAAATGCCCGGCATGCCAGCGCCGCCGGGCAAATTACTGGCCTAGCGCGGGATAATGTTTTCTGCTTTCAGGCGGTCAAACAGCGCAGTGAAGGAATCCAGCGTGCTGCGATAACCGGTAAAACCGGCTTTGCGGCTTTTGCTCATGTCGGCGAAGGCTTCCATCGGGCGACCGAGATCGGCATCCGTGTGCCACCAGGAGGCCAGTTTACCGATATCTGATTCCGCCAGTTGGTACTTGCCAGCGATCTCCGTCCACGCGGCTTGCGCCTCTTGCATGCGCCCTTCCAGCGGCATCATGCTTGCCGGGAACGCGGCCGCTTCAATACCGAAATACGCCGCTAGCCGTGGCCATAACCAGTTCCAGCGGAACACATCGCCATTCACTGCGTTAAAATCTTCGTTCTCGCCACCTTCGCTCACCGCTGCCCAGCTCAGTTGCTCAGCCAGTAACCCGGCGTCGGTCACATCGGAGACACCGTTCCACTGCTCAGGCGAACCGGGGAAGATAAACGGCCACCCTTTTTCGCGGCACAACGTGGCGTAAACCGCCAGCGTCAGCCCCATGTTCATGGCGTTGCCGAGCGCATAACCGATAATGCTGTGCGGGCGATGTACGCTCCAGCGGTAACCATATTTTTTCGCTCCGGCAAAGACTTCATCTTCCTGAGCGTAGTAGAAATTATCCACGTCCTGGCGGCCTTGCTCTTCGCGAAAAGGCGTTACCGGTACATTGCCTTTGCCGTAGGCTTCGAAGGGGCCAAGATAATGTTTCATGCCGGTAACCAGCGCGACATGCGCCCCGGCCAGGCGCTCGCCCAGCGCCTCAATGACGTTTTTCACCATTGCGCCATTGACGCGAATATTGGCTTTTTCATTTTCCTGGCGCGCCCAGACGCTAAAGAACAGCGCATCGGGTTTCTCGTTTTTCAGCGCCTCTTTGACTGCCGCCGCGTCGGTTAAATCCGCCGTCAGGCTAGTGCATCCTGCCGGAACCGCGCCGCGCCCGCGTGATAAACCTGATACTTGCCAGCCTTCTGCCAGCAGTTTTTCCGCCAGCGCCCGGCCAATCACGCCGCTGATGCCGACAATTAATGCTTTTTTCTGCATGAGATGTTCCTCTACGTTTCGTCTATCTCACAGGCTAATAGAGAATTAATTTCTTATCTCTGGTATTTATTCACACCATTCGCAACTTAAATTCACTAATGCCATGAGCGATCAACGTCTGAAAGATATCGTCCCCTTCGTCGCCAGCGTCGAAGAGGGGAGTTTCACCGCAGCGGCAGAACGCCTGCATCTGACCGGTTCGGCGGTCAGTAAAAGTGTCGCCCGCCTCGAAGCGCGGCTGGGTTCGCGTTTGCTGGAGCGCACCACGCGCCGCCTTGAAGTCACCGATGCCGGGAACGCGTATTACCAGACCTGCATTCGCATCCTTGAGGAGTTGGCGGAAGCCGAATCGGTGCTGGCGGCGCATCGCACTATCCCTGCCGGGCGGTTGCGCCTCGCCGTGCCAAACACCTACGGGCGGTTGGGCGTGATGCCGCTGCTGATCCCGTTTTGTCAGCAGCACCCGGAAATTGATCTTAGCCTGACTTTCTCCGATCGTTTTGTGGATCTCTTCGACGAGGGGATCGACGTTGCTGTACGCATCGGGCAAACCGTTGATTTGCCAGCGTCGCTGGGGTGCCGGCAAATTGGCCGTGAAAAGATGGTTTTTTGCGCCGCGCCCGATTACCTGCAACGCGCCGGGACACCACAAAATGAGGCGGAGCTGATGCAGCACCGGGCCATTCTTTATGAGCGGGTGGATGGCAGCACCAAACCGTGGTTATTTACCACCGCCGACGGGCACCCGGCCTGGCGCAGCGTGCCGTATCGCATGGCGCTCGGTGATGTCGATGCGCAGGTTCAGGCGCTTTGTGCCGGGTTAGGTGTTGGGCAGATGCCGACATGGCTGGTGCACGCGCACGTGCAGCGCGGCGAGTTAGAGGTGATTATGCCGCACTGCCAGCCGCACGGGCTGGCGCTTACGCTGGTGTGGCCGCGGCGTAAACAGTTATTGCCAAAAGTGGATGCGCTACTGATGGCGCTCGGCGCGCTGGAGATATCTCCGCCGCTTGCTGCACCAGCACTTGACCAATGACAAGGCGTTAGATAGCTGACTCTCTTTATAATCAGCCCCGTTTCCCTTCTCACTGGTGTGATTTATGGCTTACCAACTCAACCTCAACTGGCCGGAATTTCTTGAAAAATACTGGCAAAAGAAACCTGTTGTCCTGAAACGCGCGTTCCCTGATTTTGTCGACCCGATTACGCCAGACGAACTGGCAGGGCTGGCGATGGAACCGGAAGTCGACAGCCGCATTGTCAGCCATGTGAATGGTCAGTGGCAGGCATGGAATGGCCCGTTTGAATCGTTTGATCATTTAGGCGAAAAAGACTGGTCGCTGCTGGCGCAGGCGGTCAACCACTGGCATATGCCGTCTGCCGAGCTGGTGAAGCCGTTTCGCGTGCTGCCGGAGTGGCGTTTTGACGACCTGATGATCTCCTACTCCGTGCCAGGCGGCGGCGTTGGCCCGCATATCGACCAGTACGACGTATTTATTATTCAGGGGATGGGCAGCCGTCGCTGGCGCGTGGGCGATAAACTGCCGATGCGCCAGTTCTGCCCGCACCCGGCGCTGCTGCATGTTGATCCGTTCCCGCCGATCATTGATGAAGATTTGGAACCGGGCGACATTCTCTATATCCCGCCAGGATTCCCGCATGACGGTTTTACTCACCAGGAAGCGTTCAACTACTCAATTGGATTTCGTGGGCCGAACGGCCGCGATCTGATCAGCAGCTTTGCTGATTACGCGCTGGAAAACGATCTTGGGAACGAGCACTACAGCGACCCGGATTTAACCTGCCGCGAACATGCTGGCCGGGTAGAAGAGTATGAGCTGGAGCGCGTGCGCAATATGATGATTGAGTTGATTAGCCAGCCGGAGCATTTCAAACAGTGGTTCGGTAGCTTTATCTCCACGCCGCGCCACGAACTGGATGTCGCACCGGAGCCAGACGATTACCGCGTTGAGGACATTGTCGATGCGCTAAAAGAGGGGCAGGTGCTGACGCGTCTGAGTGGTTTGCGTGTGCTAAACGTTGACGGCAGCGTCTTTATCAATAGCGAATACCTGGACACGGCCGATGCGCAAGCCGCCGATGCGCTGTGTCGCTACACCGTTATCGGCCGCAAAGAGCTGGGCAACGCGCTGGATAATCCGGCTTTTGCCCAGGAACTGACCGATTTGGTGAATCAGGGTTACTGGTACTTCGCCGAGTAAAATTTGCTCGTGTTTCCAGCAATAAAGTGACTGAGCATTTAAGATGTTCAGTCACTTCAAATCCCGTCAAAAATAAAATCCATCGCGTTGCGGATAACGTCGCGCTGCGCGCGCATACTGCAAACCTCTTCACCCAAAATCGTCAGGCTGACGCCTGCAAGATCATGGGTCAGTAACAAATACGAGTTCCCTTCGATCTCCAGTACCGGATTTAACCTCTCAACCCGGCGGCGATCTTTGTAATCCGCCAGTGGGCAGAGCGGGATCACCACCCGCGAGTTCATGCTACCGATAATATCGCTCTGTACATCCAGCAGAAACGGGAAATCCCGGCTGTTACTTTTGTTCCGATAAACCGAATATTGCATGGATTAAAACTTCCTGTGTTCATCCGAGAAGTGCCCGCGTTCGGCAATGAATTCATTTAAATCGGCAATGGCGGCGGCATTTTCGCGCTTCCAGCGCTCAGCTGCCAGATTGCGAAGTTCACCTTGCAAGGCGGTCGCCAGCATTTTTGAAAGGTTGATGCCCTCTTTGCGCGCGAGTTCCAGTAGGTCGCGCTCGACGGTCACACTGACGTTTTGCTTGTTTCTCTGTTTAGCTGCAGCAGCAGGCATGGCATTCACTCCTGTGTATATATGTGTGTAGTATACGCAGGCTCTTGCACGTCATCCAACCAAAATTTGCACAATAACAATACACGGTAGCCAGAAAGATATTGCCCGCTCAGCGGGCAATATCTTTATCTCGCGACGATAAAGCGCTTATCGTCGTCGATATAGCTCTTTTCGTCAGCGGCAGCGACAATCGAACCAAAATTCATTTCTGCGCGCAGCTTCCAGCTTTCCGGGATTTGCCACGCGGCGCGAACATCGAGATCAATTAACGGGTTGTAGTGTTGCAGATTGGTGCCAATGCTCTTTTCCGCCAGCGCCAGCCACACCGCGTACTGGGCGATACCGCTGCTCTGTTCTGACCAGACGGGGAAATTGTCGGCATAAGCGATGTACTGACGCTGCAGATGAGTGACCACTTCCTGATCTTCAAAAAACAGCACGGAACCGGCTGCGGCGGCAAAGCCGTCGAGTTTATCGGAGGTGGCATGAAAGCTCTCCGCCGGGATCACTTTGCGCAGCTGATCGCGCACCATCTCCCAGAAACGATCATGCTCTTTACCAAGCAGGATCAGCGCCCGCGAACTTTGTGAGTTAAATGCCGACGGCGCCTGGCGGATAGCCTCTTTAATAATTTCAACCACGTTATCTTCGGCAATGGGTAAATCTTTGCCGAGGGTATAAATGGTCCTGCGCGCTTTGGCAAGCGAGAGGAAGTCGTCCACTGCAATGTGGGCAATCCTCGGTTTTAACTCCGCTTCCAGCAATGCCTGGGGCTTGACGGCCTGCGGTGCGTCATCGGTACGGGCGAGTGTCGATTTCAATATCTGCTGAAACGGATCCATCAGGTGCGGCTCCTGTCATGAGCGTCAGTAGGGTTAAAAGTCTCATTATCAGAGCATACGCCAGAGAATTTCGATCCTTCAAATAGATGGAAGAAAGCGTGGTATTTGGCACAAAAAATGGTGCGTCGTGGCATCAATATTGTGATGATGTGGAAAAGACAATACGTTTGAGTTAATCCTGAACCTCGCATTTATTACCGATTATGTGACAGATTTTCACCTTGCAGGTGAAGTATGCACAATAATATTCAACGACATTTCGAAAAGAGCGGCGTTTAATTTTTAAAATAAAGGCAAAAGGGATATTTAGAACAATGCTGTTAATAATTCATTATTAACTAACTTTTTGCTTTATATCATTCTTTTAACGTTTCAGCTTATGGCAGAGCGGAATGCGCCCGCACCGATGACCGACGACACAATCATGCTGGTCATCCTGTAGGGTGATATTTTTATTTTTTCTGCTGTCGATATTCATTGTTTTTAATAAGCGATAAGCTGTGCGAAAAGTCTTGGTGCAATAAGTTTGGCTATTTTACCTCTGGTAATAGGAGGCATTGTAAGCAGGCGCAAAACCGGCTCTCTGAGACAGGAATGCTGGTAAAAAACCTTCCCAAAATAAGTGTTAATTTTTTACTTTCAACGGGTTAGTGAAGAATTTAACAAAATAGATAGATGTATTTTTGTGGTGAATATTTCTTGCCTTCACCACGCTGACCAGGCAAGTTGTTGCGCGCATAGCGGGCCATGCGGAACAGAAACCATGAATAATGAAAAAAAACGGCTGGATCACCAGGACGAAGATGCAAAACATCTCTTCGAATTGCTGCACATCAATTCTGACTGGGTGTGGGAAGTTGACGCGCAGGGACGCTATACGTGGTCTTCCGAGGTCGTAACGGAATTACTCGGCGTACCGCCCGACGAGGTCATTGGCAAAACCCCTTTTGATTTTATGCCGCCCGGCGAAGCGGAACGTGTGGCGGGCGCGTTTGGCGCGATTGTCATGGAGAAACGTGCGTTTTCTGGCCTGGTCAACCGCAATCAACGCGCCGATGGTAGCATTGTGGTGCTGGAAACCAGCGGCATCCCGCTGTTTGATGAGCAGGGCGAGCTGCGCGGTTATCGCGGGATTGATCGCAACATCTCCAACCTTGGCGAGCGGGTGCTGCAACTGGAGACCATTTACGAAACCACGCCGGTGGCGCTGTGTATGATTGATCGCCATGGCCGTATGGTGATGTCCAACAAGGCGATGGCAAAATTGTTGGGCGACGCGCTGGAAACGGAGGATCACTTTCAGCGTTTGATGCCCGATTACTGGCCTTTTTTCCTGACGGATTTCGCCCTGGCGGATAAGCGCGAGGCGCTGCCGTCACGCGAGTTGGGCTGGCGCGATCGCTGTTACGATATTCAGGCTGTACCGGTCTATGACGCCATGGATATGGTGGTGGGGTTATCGGTCACGTGGGTTGATATCACGGAACGTCGGCAGGCGGAGCACAAGCTCGCCAGCGCAAATAAAATATTGCAGCAGTACGCGCAACACGATCACCTGACCGGATTGTTTAACCGTCGCTATATGGATGAGTGTCTGCTAGCCGAGATTTCCCGCGCCTTGCAGGATGATTTTCCGCTGTCGGTGTGTCTGGCTGATATCGACTACTTCAAAAACTACAACGATACCCAGGGGCATCAGGCCGGGGACGATTGCCTGCGCCTGGTTGCCCGCACGCTCACCTCGTCACGCTTGCGCAGCGGCGATAACGTCAGCCGTTACGGTGGCGAAGAGTTTCTGATTATCCTGCCGGGGACGAACCTGATGCAGGCGATGAATGTTGCCGAAGATGTGCGTGGCAATATCAACGCGCTCAGCGTACCGCACGCGGCCAGCCCGACCGGTTTTTTGACCATCAGTATTGGTGTGGCGACATTGCAAGCCGGGCAAGTGCATTTTGAAGGTAAACCGCCGCATATGATTGCCAGCGGCCTTATTCACCGAGCCGATAGGGCGCTGTATGCCGCGAAAAAACAGGGCCGCAACCAGGTGGTGTCGGCGTGGGATAGCCCGTTAACGTCGTAGGGAGCCTGATGGCTCCCGGTTTACGTGATTACGCCAGCGCGTGTTTCCAGTCAGCAATTAGATCGTGTTCATCTTCAATGCCCACCGACAGGCGGATCAGCTGCGGTGTGATGCCGTTTGCCAGGCGCTGTTCAAGCGGAATTGACGCGTGAGTCATGCTAAACGGCTGGCTGACCAGGCTCTCTACACCGCCCAGGCTTTCCGCCAGCGTAAACAGTTTCAGCTTATTGATAATCTCTGTCGCCCGCGCGTCGTCGCCTTTGATGACCACCGAAATCATGCCGCCCGGCAGCGCCATCTGTTTGCGCGCCAGCTGATAATGCGGGTGCGATTCCAGCCACGGGAACCAGACTTTTTCCACCTGCGGTTGCTGTTCCAGCCAGCGGGCGAGAGCCAACGCGTTGCTGCTGTGGCGCTCCACGCGCAGGGAAAGCGTGCGAATGCCGCGTAACGTGAGGAAACTGCTGAACGGATCGAGCACCCCGCCCACGGCGTTTTGCAGATAACCGAGTTTTTCAGCCAGCGCCGGGTTATCGCCGACCACAGCCAAACCAGCAACCACATCAGAGTGCCCGTTCAGGTATTTCGTGGCCGAATGCACCACGATATCAAACCCTAATTCCAGCGGGCGATGGATAACCGGCGACGCGAAAGTGTTATCTGCCACGCTGAGAATATTGTGACGCTTGGCGATGGCGGCAATCGCCGCCAGATCCGCCAGCTTCAGCAACGGGTTGGTTGGCGTTTCCACCCAGATCATCCGCGTGTCGGGGCGAATAGCGGCTTCGAGCCCGGCAATATCGTCCGGTTTGACCCAGCTCACCTGTAACCCGGCGCTGCGGCGGCGCACATTTTCAATCAGGCGGTAAGTGCCGCCGTAAACATCATCAATTGCCACCAGATGGCTGTCTTTATCCAGCAACTCCAGCACGGTGGAGATGCTGGCAAGGCCGGAAGCAAACGCGTAACCACGCGTGCCGCCTTCCAGCTCGGCAATGGCCGTTTCCAGCGCGTGGCGCGTCGGGTTGCCGCTGCGCGAATATTCGTAACCGGTGTGTTGCCCCGGTGCAGGCTGCGCGAACGTGGAGGTGGCGTAAATGGGCGGCATCACCGCGCCGTGTTGGTCGTTGAATGCGCCGCTGTGGACGCTCTGCGTTGCCAGTGTTTTCATTTTATTTCCCTTATTGTTCAAGACGGTTGCGCCAGGTGGTCAGCACATCGCTGCGGGTTATCAGGCCAACAAAGCGGCCGTTGTCGGCGATCACTGCCACCAGGCCGCGATCGAAAATGGCGTACAGCGCGCTTTCCGGCGCGTGTTTATCAAGAATTTCCACGTTGCGGGTCATCGCCGCTTTCACCGGCAACGCGAAACGCGCACTGTCGCCGCGCACGTGGCTTATCAGATCCCACTCGTCGACAATGCCTACTACCTGGCCGTTTTCCAGCACCGGCAGTTGCGAAATATCGTACAGGCGCATGCGCGCCAGCACGGCGGCGAGGCTATCCTCTGGCGCGGCGGTGACGGTTGCTCCTTCGTCGTGGCGCAGGGCGATAAAATCCGTGAGGTCGCCGTTAGAAGGGCGGCTCAGCAACCCTTGCTGGCGCATCCAGTCATCGTTAAACATCTTCGACAGGTATTTGTTGCCGCTATCGCAGGCGAACGTCACCACGCGCTTTGGCGTGGTTTGCGCCTGGCAGTAACGCAGAGCAGCGCTGAGCAGCGTCCCGGTGGACGATCCCGCTAAAATTCCTTCCTGTTGCAGCAGTTCTCTGGCGGTGGCGAAGGCTTCGCGATCGGTAATGCGGAAGGCTTTGCGCACGCCGTCAATGTGTGCCAGCGGTGGAATAAAATCTTCGCCAATGCCTTCAACCAACCAGGAACCTGGTGTGCTGTAGCGGCCATGTTCAACCTGATCGGCCAGGATCGAACCGGCCGGATCGGCCAGCACAAACTCGGTGTGCGGCGAGTGTTTGGCGAACCAGGCTTGTAGCCCGCCAAGCGTGCCGCCGGAGCCGACGCCAACGACGATGGCGTCGATTTTGCCATCCAGTTGGGCGAAGATTTCCGGGGCGGTGGTGGAAGTATGCGCCAGCGGGTTCGCGTCGTTATTGAACTGGTCGATGTAAAACGCGCCCGGCGTCTCTTGCGCCAGGCGGCGCGCATAATCCTGGTAGTAAGCCGGATGGCCTTTGTTAACGTCTGAGCGGGTAAGCACCACTTTTGCACCCAGCGCGCGCAGGTGGAAAATCTTCTCGCGGCTCATTTTGTCCGGCACGACCAGCACCAGCGAATAGCCCTTTTGCGCGGCGATCAACGCCAGCCCCAGTCCGGTGTTACCGGCAGTGGCTTCAATAATTGTCCCGCCGGGCGCGAGCAGACCAAGGCGTTCGGCTTCGTTAATCATCGACAACGCGACCCGGTCTTTAATCGATCCGCCGGGGTTTTGGTTTTCCAGTTTGAGAAATAATTCGCATGGCCCGCTCGCCAGTTTATGTAACTGCAACAGCGGTGTTTGACCGATCAATTCGGTTACTGAATGGAAGACTGACATTGTAGATTCACCCGTAAACAATCGTGATGTGCGGATGATAGGTCTGTCATTTTGCCTGTTTAAATAACCTTTATTCGGCGTTTAGAGCTTTTAGAAATATAAAACGCTATTTAGCCGTCAGGATGGCGAGCCATACAGTCGTCCGGATGGATTGATTGCCAGAAAAGCGGGTTTTTGCGCTGATTTCAGTCACTTTTCCCCTTACGTTCGCCGCAGTTATGCGATTTTCGGCAATACAATGTGAAATAAAGTCTTATCGTCACAACCCCTGCTTCACCTCCTTTAGCGTGTTTGGTTATAAGTAATGTCTATTTGGTTATTTGAATTATAACTGCGGCTGATTATTATCATCTGGACATCCATACCGCTAAACTGCCAAACGGAAACACCCACGAATGATTGTCCTCAGGAATATCTCCAAGATTTTCGACCAGGGAAAGGCATCGATTACCGCCGTCGACAGCGTCAATCTGACGGTTGAGCAGGGGCAGATTTACGGCATTATCGGCTACAGCGGCGCCGGAAAAAGTACGCTGATTCGCTTGCTGAATGGGCTGGAAAAACCGACCTCCGGCAGCGTCGTAATTAATGGCCAGGACATTGCCGCCGCACGCGGGGAAACCCTGCGCCAGGCGCGGCTGAAGATCAGCATGGTTTTTCAGCACTTCAATTTACTGTGGTCGCGCACGGTGAGCGAAAACATCGCTTTTTCAATGCAAATTGCCGGTGCGCCAAAAGTACAGATTAACGCCCGCGTAGCGGAACTGATTGAGCTGGTGGGGCTGAAAGGGCGGGAAAATGCTTATCCGTCGCAATTGAGCGGCGGGCAGAAACAGCGTGTGGGTATTGCCCGCGCACTGGCGAATAACCCGGATGTGCTGTTGTGCGATGAAGCCACCTCGGCGCTGGACCCGCAAACCACCGATCAGATCCTCGATTTGCTGCTGGATATTAATCGCCGTTTCAAACTGACTATTGTGCTGATCACCCATGAAATGCATGTGGTGCGCAAGATTTGTGACCGCGTGGCGGTGATGGAGGATGGCAAAGTGGTGGAAGAGGGCGATGTGCTGAGCGTTTTTACTCATCCGCAACAGCCGATCACCAAACAGTTTGTGCGCCAGGTGAGCCAGTATAAAGAAGAAGAGGCATTCAACCCGGAGCTGAACAGCGATCTCGACGGCACGGTGATCAAGCTGACCTTTACCGGCCACAGCACGCACCAACCGATCGTCGGCGAGCTGACGTTGCGCTATGGGCTGCCGTTTAACATTTTGCACGGCAAGATGTCGCAAACCGCGCACGGCGTCTTTGGACAATTATGGGTGAACGTGAAGGCGACCCCGGAACAACTGAACAATATCCTTGCGGACCTGAGCAAAACGGATATTGAAAGCGAGGTCGTGACACATGGCTGACTCCCTCTTTCCGCATCTGAAATGGGCGCAACTCTGGGCGGCGACGCAAGAGACGCTGTATATGACAGCGCTGTCGGGCGCGGCGACCTTTGTGCTGGGCATTGTGCTCGGTCTGGCGCTGTTTCTCACCGCGCGCGGCGGCCTGTTCCAGAACCGTACGTTGTACAGCGTGATTTCGATTGTGGTGAACGTCTTCCGTTCTATTCCGTTCATCATTTTGATTGTGCTGTTAATCCCGTTTACCAAAACCCTCGTTGGCACCATTCTTGGCGCGAACGCCGCGCTGCCTGCGCTTATCGTCGGTGCCGCGCCGTTTTATGCGCGTCTGGTCGAGATTGCGCTGCGCGAGGTAGATAAAGGGGTGATTGAGGCGACGCGTTCAATGGGCGCGCGGTTGAGCACACTGGTATTTCGGGTGTTACTGCCCGAATCATCACCTGCGTTGGTGTCCGGGATCACCGTGACGCTGATTGCGCTGGTGAGCTACAGCGCCATGGCCGGGGTTATCGGCGCTGGCGGGTTGGGCAATCTTGCTTATCTGGAAGGATTCCAGCGGAACCATAACGACGTCACGCTGGTGGCGACGGTGACCATTCTTATCATCGTCTTCATTATCCAGTTCTGCGGCGACGTGATTACTTCTCTGTTAGATAAACGATAATTATTGGAAACCAACATCATGAAAAAAACACTGACACTGATTGCCGCAGCTACCCTCAGCGTGCTGAGCTTCTCCTCCTGGGCAGATACGCTGACCGTAGGCGCGTCAAACGTGCCACATGCCGAAATCCTTGAACAGGCAAAACCGATTCTGGCGAAGCAGGGAATTGATCTGGAAATCAAACCGTTCCAGGACTACATCCTGCCGAACACGGCGCTGGCCAGCCGCGAACTGGACGCGAACTACTTCCAGCACATTCCGTACCTGAACAGCGTGATCAAAGACCACGCGGGCGACAAAACCTATGATTTTGTTAGCGCAGGTGCCATCCATATTGAGCCGATTGGTATTTACTCCAAAAAATACAAATCGCTGAAAGATCTGCCGCAGGGCGGCAAAATCATCATGCGTGACGCGGTCTCTGAAGAGGGGCGCATTCTCTCTATCTTCGAAAAAGAGGGCGTCATCAAGCTGAAACCGGGTATCGACAAAGTGACGGCGCGTATCGATGACATCGTGGATAACCCGAAAAAACTGAAGTTCCTGCCGAACGTGGAAGCGGCGCTGCTGCCGCAGATGTACAACAACGATGAAGGCGATGCGGTGGTGATCAACGCGAACTATGCGATTGATGCGGGTCTTGACCCGGTTCACGATCCGATCGCGGTTGAAAGCGGCGAAAATAACCCGTATGCCAACATCATTACCGTACACCGTGGTGACGAGAAGAAAAAAGATATCGTGGCACTGGTGAACGTACTGCACTCCAAAGAGATTCAGGACTGGATCCGTACCAAATATAAAGGCGCGGTGATCCCGGTTAACAACTGATTTTCCCCTTCTGCGCGGTCTTGCTGGCCGCGCAATTCTCTGCTGTTTTCCCGCCTCTGACTTTCGCTGTGACTAATCTCACCAATTTTAAACAATCGAGTTAATACTTATTAACAATGCACTACTATTGCCGGGTTGACCAACTGCGGGGGTAGAGATGAAAGATGTCGTGATAGTCGGCGCGGTCCGCACGCCTATCGGCTGTTTTCAGGGCGCGTTGTCACGCCTTTCTGCCGTCGAGTTAGGCAGCCAGGTGGTGCATGCGCTGATAGAGCGTAGCGGTGTGCAGCCACAAGATATCGACGAAGTGATTCTCGGCCAGGTGCTGACAGCAGGCGCCGGGCAAAACCCTGCGCGACAGTCGGCGATCAAAGGCGGCCTGCCGAATACGGTTTCGGCGATCACCATTAATGATGTGTGTGGCTCCGGGCTGAAAGCGTTGCACCTGGCCGCACAGGCGATCCAGTGCGGCGAAGCCGATGTGGTGATCGCCGGTGGGCAGGAGAATATGAGCCGTGCGCCGCATGTGCTGACCGACAGCCGCACCGGCGCGCAACTCGGCAACAGCCAGCTTATTGATAGCCTGGTGCATGACGGTTTGTGGGATGCGTTCAATGATTATCATATGGGCGTAACGGCGGAAAACCTGGCGCGTGAATATGGCATTAGCCGCGAGCGCCAGGATGAGTGGGCGTTAAGCTCGCAGCATAAAGCGCGTGTTGCTATCGATTCCGGGCGTTTTCGCGATGAAATTGTGCCGGTGAGCGCGATGGGGGCTGAGGGGCAGGTGCTGATTATCGATACCGATGAACAACCGCGTACCGATCCCAGCGCGGAAGCGCTGGCGAAACTCGCGCCCGCTTTTGAACAAAGTGGCTCGGTCACCGCCGGTAACGCCTCGCCGATCAATGACGGTGCAGCGGCGGTGCTGGTGATGAGCGAAGCAAAAGCGCAGGAACTCAATTTACCGGTGCTGGCGCGCATCCGCGCGTTTGCCAGCGTTGGTGTCGATCCGGCGTTAATGGGGATTGCGCCGGTTTATGCCATGCGCCGCTGCCTTGAGCGCGCGGGCTGGCAACTTGGTGATGTCGATTTGATTGAAGCGAACGAAGCTTACGCCGCGCAGGCGTTGTCGGTAGGCAAAATCCTCGAATGGGATGAGAAGCGGGTGAATGTCAACGGCGGGGCGATAGCGTTGGGTCATCCGATTGGCGCTTCCGGCTGCCGCATTCTGGTTTCGCTGGTGCATGAAATGCAAAAACGTCATGCCCGTAAAGGGCTGGCAACTTTATGCATTGGCGGTGGCCAGGGCGTCGCGCTGGCGATTGAACGCGATTAATCTCACCTTAAGTTAAATAAAGCCTTCCACCTGGAAGGCTTTATTGTTTGTGACTAACGTCTCAGCCGCCGTTTCAATTAAATTAAAACCTCAATATGTCGCTCTAATAATTATCCTGCGTTATTTAAAAACACTTCTGCTACGCCGTAATTTACTATTGTTTCCTCCGTTACAATTTGAAATGTAAGAAATAAGTCTGCTTATTATTTGCTGATCGGTTTTGTAGCTCTCTGTTTTGCATTGTGTTTTTTATTTGTATTGAATTTTGTAAGCTAACCGTTAATAGAAAATTGGTGTGATCTTTATCATATTAATTTGCGGGTGAAGGGAAAATATATTGATATTCATCACGCCGTTATACATAGTTCCGTTCCATACAAATATTTACGATCTCGATCACTAAAATAAAGTTACCAAAAAAATAAAATAGAATTCCATAAAAATGGAACATAATTTTAATTATTGAGGTAATCTCATGTTTAAGAAAACTCTGGCTCTTGCTTCACTCCTTGGCGCTTCCTTTGCTTCACAAGCCGTCACCGTGGATTTACGTCATGAATACATCGACAGCGGCTCCAACGCCGATCGCGTAGCGGTTTCTCACCGTTTCGATAATGGCTTAGGTTTCGGTGTTGAAGCGAAATGGAAATCTGGCGGCGATGACGCCGACAAACCGTTAACGGAAATCGTGGGTAACGGCCACGAAGAATCCATTAACTGGCGCTGGGCTGCGACCAAGAATTTTGCGTTAACACCAGGCTTTAACATCGAAAGTAAAGATACCAACTCCATCTATAAACCGTATCTTCACGTGCAATACAGCTTTGATAACGGCGTTTATATTGCTGGCCGCTATCGTTATGAATACACCCGTAACCCGGATTCAAGCACCGTTGATAACAAGGTCAACAAATTTGATACCTGGGTAGGCTGGGCGATGGGCGACTACCGCATTGAGCTGAACTATGTTTACGCGAAGAGCACCGAAGATGTTATTCGTGAAAACAACAAAACCTATTCCAACGAATATAACGCCAAAGTGGCGTACAAATTGGATAAAAACTGGTCCCCGTATGTGGAAGTGGGCAACGTTGGTGTGAAAAGTACCGACGAACGCCAGACCCGTTTCCGCCTCGGTGTGGCTTACTCTTTCTGATTGTCTGAAGTACCTGTTTTACCCTCACGAAAACCCCGGAGCCGTTGGCCGGGGTTTTTTATATTTATGCCCGTCATACTTTGAGCCACAGGTTCGTTACTTATCTTCTTTGGACTTTTGGGCACTGTTTTTTGCATTTACTCAGGTCTGCCTAAATATGTGAGTCACAGGAAGGCGGCAACGCAGCGAGTCTTCAGGAGCTTACTGAAGTCAATGACGGGGGCGAGTAAGGCCGCCAACACACCTGTGGCTCAAAGTATGACGGGCATGGCGGCACAAAAAAAAAGCCCCCCAGGAGGAGGGCAAGGCCAGTTACAGAAACACTAACTCAAAGTTTATGCTTGCAACATCACGCGTTGCTCAGGAAGTTTCGCGATATAAAGCGCTGGTTTGCCGTCTTTATCGGAACTAAACAGAATCGCACTGTCGTCAGGTGTGAATGACGGATGCGGATGCGTCACCTGGCGGCTATTGGCAACTGTTGCCCAGGACGTATCGTGGCGCGCTACGCGGAAGTACGCTTTTTTCGCCACATCGAAAACATACAGATACGGATCGTTATCAATGGTGTAACCGCTGGTATCTTTTACATCCACCGGCGTGCCAGAACCATCGCCGACCAGTAATGTGCCGTCGAAGTTGCTCATCAGGTGAGAGCAAGCCGGCATCGGCATCACCGCTTCGTTTACGCCGGTATCCGGATTGAAGCTGTAAATCATGCGTCCCTGTTTACCTTTCAGGTAAGAGACGTACACCAGCGCGGAGCCGTTCGGCACCCAGAATTCGTGGGTGCAGCTTTCGCCTTCGGCGTGATCTTTCACTTTACGCACGTGGCTGCCATCTTCATTCACCAGCCACATCCGCGCATCCACCAGGTCGTGCGGGCCTTCATGACAAAACGCCACGGTATTGTCGTCGAATGGGCGGTAGATCGGGTGACCCAGCCAGTTCTTCTCTTCATGGATCACGCTGCTCTCGCCGCTTTGCAAATCCACGCGTAACAGGCGGCAGTGTGGGCCTTTATGGAAGAAGTCGTGGAACAGTTTCCAGTCATTGAGCGGTGTCCAGTCGCTGGCGGCGATCTCAATCCCGACCAGTTTGCTGCAATCGCTGTTTGCCACCCAGGTACCGTAGCCGACCCACTCGTCCGGCACGCGATAAATTTCGCGCTCGGCCAGCGTCTGCAAATTCACTTCGCGCAGCGTGCGATCGTTCTTCACATAATATAAAGCGCTGTCATCCGGCGAGAGGAAGCCGCCAAAGGTGTTATCGCCCGCGCCTTCCGTCAATTGCACGGCTTCGGCTTTAGCAATATCCAGCAGGTAATAATTCCAGTGGCCATCAAATTCACCGGCAAATAACAGGTGGCTGCCATCGTTGAAAAAACACTTCTGATAGAAGTAGTTCCGATGACAGGTCACTTCCGGTGGTGTTAAGCGGGTGATTTCCGCGCCGGTATCCGGATCGCGGCTGATTGCGTAATTGAGTTTTACCCGCATGCCTTTCGCCATAATTCACTCCTTTAGATGGTCCGGTGGGAAAGTTGCGCTCCCAATGATGACCACAAGTTTAAAAATAGGGTATTAATTTATCAAAACAATGTTTCAATATGTGTGATTGCTGACGCACTTTATAAGAAAATCGCCTTTGCAAGCCGGGATAACGCGCCTTGAAAATGCTTTTTTGGTAGCGGCCTTTGATTTTAAACACAAAAAATGCCGATTGGCCGTCAAAACTCAAAGATGGTCTTAAATTATTGTTTGCTATGCTTTATTTAGAATTATTCCCCTGCCTAACCGGTGAAGATGCGCTGTCAATACCAAACAATCGTGATCGGACTTACAGATTTAATAATAAGTGGCAGAAAAATTGAAACGTTGTTTTATTCATGATTGAAAACATGTTTTAGCCGGGATAAGATGCGCGTAATGAAGAAACGGAACACTGTTTCTACGTTTCGTGGAGTGACGTTTCGGTCAAAATTTACTTCGGAGGTTATTGTGGAAGTCAGACAAAGCATCCACAGTGCGCATGCGAAAACGCTGGATACCCAGGGCCTGCGCAATGAGTTTTTAGTCGAAAAAGTATTCGTTGATGACGAATACACCATGGTTTACAGCCATATTGATCGCATCATCGTCGGCGGTATTAAGCCGGTGAAGAAAACCGTTTCTGTCGGCGGCGAAGTGGGTAAACAGCTGGGCGTGACCTATTTCCTTGAGCGCCGCGAACTGGGCGTCATTAATATCGGCGGCCCGGGTACCATCACCGTTGACGGCCAGTGTTATGAAATTGGTCATCGCGATGCGTTATATGTTGGAAAAGGCGCCAAAGAGGTGGTTTTTGCCAGCATTGATAGCGCGAAACCGGCCAAGTTTTACTACAACTGCGCACCCGCACACACCACCTTCCCGACGAAAAAAGTGACGCCAGCCGATGTTGCGCCGGTGACGCTTGGCGATCCGCTGACCAGCAACCGTCGCACCATCAATAAATATTTCGTGCCGGACGTGCTGGAAACCTGCCAGTTAAGCATGGGGCTGACCGAGCTTGCGCCGGGCAACCTGTGGAACACTATGCCGTGCCATACCCATGAGCGCCGCATGGAAGTGTACTTCTATTTCAATATGGAAGAAGACGCCTGCGTATTCCATATGATGGGGCAGCCGCAGGAAACGCGTCACATTGTGATGCATAACGAGCAGGCGGTCATTTCTCCCAGCTGGTCAATCCATTCAGGCGTGGGTACGCGTGCGTACACCTTCATCTGGGGGATGGTGGGTGAGAACCAGGTCTTTGATGACATGGATCACGTCGCTGTAAAAGATCTGCGCTAATAGCGGGCAGCATAAAACCATGCCTGTCCGGTACAGGCGCTGATAGATTAAGGAATAAACATGATTCTGGATGCATTTTCTCTTCAAGGTAAGGTTGCGGTAGTAAGCGGTTGCGACACCGGTCTGGGCCAGGGTATGGCCGTGGGTCTGGCGGAAGCGGGCTGCGACATCGTCGGTATCAACATTGTTGAACCAACAGAAACCATCGAGCGCGTGACCGCGCTGGGCCGTCGTTTTCTCAGCCTGACTGCCGATCTGCGTCAGATCGACGGCATTCCGGCGCTGCTGGAGCGTGCGGTCGCCGAGTTTGGCAAAATCGACATTCTGGTAAACAACGCCGGTTTGATCCGTCGCGAAGACGCGATCAACTTCAGCGAGAAAGACTGGGACGACGTCATGAACCTGAACATCAAGAGCGTATTCTTTATGTCCCAGGCGGCGGCAAAACACTTCATCGCGCAGGGTAACGGCGGCAAGATCATCAACATTGCCTCTATGCTCTCTTTCCAGGGCGGCATCCGCGTTCCGTCTTACACCGCGTCAAAAAGCGGCGTAATGGGCGTCACGCGTCTGCTGGCGAACGAGTGGGCGAAGCACAACATCAACGTTAACGCTATCGCACCGGGTTATATGGCGACCAACAACACCCAGCAGCTGCGTGCCGACGAGCAGCGTAGCGCCGAGATCCTCGACCGTATCCCGGCGGGCCGCTGGGGGCTGCCAAGCGATTTGATGGGGCCGGTTGTGTTCCTCTCATCGAAAGCGTCCGACTACATCAACGGCTACACCATTGCTGTCGACGGCGGCTGGCTGGCGCGTTAATTCGCCTGCCGTTGCGCGCACAAAAAAACCTGCCCATGGGCAGGTTTTTTTATCTCTGCGTATTAATTGTCCATATCTTATGAATAGAAAAATCCATATCCTTTTGTCTTAATTCGCAGGCTATGTATAAAAAATCATTAAAAATAAATAAGTTAAAATTAGTTTAGTGATTAAACTATATTTTCAAAATTGTAAACTCCATCACAAAACACTATGCCACAGCGTATTTATCCATATCTTCGCGTTTTATGCACTGACGCTTTGATGCGCCGCTGACTTACTTTCATAAGACGACTTATTCTGTGCAGGCAGGAAAAAATGGCTTCTATCAGTAATGATTCTGTAGCTTTACCGCGCGCGCTGCGTGATACCCGGCGTATGAATTTGTTTGTCTCTGTTTCGGCAGCGGTCGCCGGGCTGTTGTTTGGTCTTGATATTGGGGTGATTTCCGGCGCGTTGCCGTTTATCACCGACCATTTCACGTTATCCAGCCGTTTGCAGGAATGGGTAGTGAGCAGCATGATGCTGGGTGCAGCGCTGGGTGCGCTGTTTAATGGCTGGCTCTCTTTCCGCCTTGGACGCAAATACAGCTTAATGGTGGGCGCGGTGCTGTTTGTCGCCGGCTCGCTCGGTTCCGCTTTTGCCGCCAGTGTGGAAGTGCTGCTACTTTCCCGCGTGCTGTTGGGGGTTGCGGTCGGCATTGCTTCGTATACCGCACCGCTGTATCTCTCGGAAATGGCCAGTGAAAATGTGCGCGGCAAGATGATCAGCATGTACCAGTTGATGGTCACGCTCGGCATTGTGCTGGCGTTCCTGTCTGATACTGCTTTTAGTTACAGCGGCAACTGGCGGGCGATGCTCGGTGTACTGGCGCTGCCGGCACTGTTGCTGATTGTTCTGGTGGTGTTCCTGCCCAATAGCCCGCGCTGGCTGGCGCAAAAAGGGCGGCATATTGAGGCGGAAGAGGTGCTGCGGATGCTGCGTGATACCTCGGAAAAAGCCCGCGAAGAACTTAATGAAATCCGCGAAAGCCTGAAACTGAAACAGGGCGGTTTCCAGCTGTTTAAAGCCAACCGCAATGTGCGTCGCGCCGTGTACCTCGGCATGTTATTGCAGGCGATGCAGCAGTTTACCGGCATGAACATCATCATGTATTACGCGCCGCGTATCTTCAAAATGGCCGGGTTTACCAACACTGAACAGCAGATGATCGCCACGCTGGTGGTGGGGCTGACCTTTATGTTTGCCACCTTTATCGCGGTGTTTACCGTGGATAAAGCGGGGCGCAAACCGGCGCTGAAAATTGGTTTCAGCGTGATGGCAATTGGCACCTTGATCCTCGGTTACTGCCTGATGCAGTTTGATAACGGCACCGCGTCGAGCGGGTTATCCTGGCTTTCCGTTGGGATGACGATGATCTGTATTGCCGGTTATGCGATGAGCGCCGCGCCGGTGGTGTGGATCCTGTGTTCGGAGATCCAGCCGTTGAAATGCCGTGATTTTGGCATCACCTGTTCCACCACCACAAACTGGGTGTCGAACATGATCATCGGTGCGACTTTCCTGACGTTGCTGGACGCAATTGGCGCTGCAGGTACCTTCTGGCTCTATACCGCGCTGAATCTGGCATTTGTTGGCGTCACTTTCTGGCTGATCCCGGAAACCAAAAATGTCACGCTGGAGCATATCGAGCGCCGTCTGATGGCGGGTGAAAAACTGCGTGATATCGGCATGTAAACAGAACCCCTCTCCCCGGCGGGAGAGGGCAAAATTATACCCGCGCCAGGTAGAGCGCGGGCATGCCTTCGGCATCGGAGGTGAAGAGCACCCACTGGTTATCTGGCGAGAACGACGGATGTGGGTGAGTGACCTGGCGGTCGCCATCCAGCACTTTCCAGCTACTGTTATGCTGGCAAATCGCTTTTTGTTCGCCGCTGTTAATATCAAATACCCAGATAAACGGATCGTTGAGGTGGATATCCCCGGTGTGATGCGGTGCGCCGTCACCGACCACCAGGCTGCCATCTTCATTACTCATCAGGTGCGAGCAAGGCGGGATCGCCATCAGTTGCTGGTTTTCCAGCGTGTGCGGATTTGCGCTGTAGAGATAACGGCGCGGGTCGTTTTCCTGGTGCGCCACGTAGTAGAGCGCGGAACCGTCCGGTACCCAGAATTCATGGGTAAAACTTTCTCCCGGCTTGTGCTGGCGCACCTTGCGCAGGTTGCTGCCATCTTCGTTAATCAGCCACATACGCGCATCAATCACATCACGCGGGCCTTCGTGGCAAAAGGCCACGGTCTGGTCATCAAAGGGGCGGTAAATCGGGTGACCAAGCCAGCGTTTCTCCTGCAACAGGGTGTCGCGTTTACCGCTTTGTAGATCAATACGGATCAAGCGGCATTCGGGGTGGGTAAAGTAGAAGTCACGGAATTTTTGCCAGTCGGTGAGCGGCTGCCAGTTACTCTTTTTGATTTCGATGCCGACCAGTTTGGTGCAGCTGGAGTTGGCGACCCAGGTGCCATACGCAACCCACTCGTCGTCCACCTCGTAAACGATATGCTCTTCAAGGGAGTGCAGATCAACGCGGCGCAGCTCGCGGGTGTCTTTTACGTACCACAGCGCGCTGTCATCGGCGGATAAAAAACCGCCAAACGTGTTGTCTCCCGCGCCTTCGGTGAGCTGTGTCGCTTCGCGGTTAGCGAGATCCAACAAGTAGTAATTCCAGTGGCCTTCAAATGCGCCGCCGAAAATCAGTTTCTCGCCGTCCTGGGTAAAGCATTTTTGATAGAAGTAATTACGGTGACAAACAATATGTGGTGGCGTCAGCCGGATTACCTCATGTCCGGTTTTTGCGTCTTTCTGGCTGCGGAAGGTGAGAGAGACTTTTTTCCCCTTTGCCATTACCTGCTCCTTTGATAAAAAAATACCCTGCCGCAAACGGGCAGGGTATGTCATTGCGGTAAAACCTTAGCGCATGGCGCGTTTCAGAATACGCTCAGCCTGACGCTGGAAGTCGGCCGCGGTTTCTTCAACGGATTTCTGGCCATAGTCGATGTACTGAATTGCGGTACCGAACTGGGCAACAATCTGCGGATCGTCAAAGTATGGCGATACCGAGAGTTTGGTCGGCAGAGACTGCGCCAGACGCAGACCCGCAACGGCCGGATCGCCCTCTTTGATAGCGCCATTGGCAGTCAATGTTTGCACCGCTGCTTTGCTCAGCGGCACGCCGCGTTCCAGACCCAGTGTTTCCGCGCCTTCTTTGCTGTTCAGCAGGAAATTGATCACCTGCGCAGCCTCTTTCGGATGCTTGGTGGATTTACCAATCGACAGCATTTGTGCTGGTTTAAAGAACAGACCCGCGTCTTTCGCGCCCGGCAGCATCGGGTAGTCACCCAGCACCAGTTTGGCTGGCGGCTTCAGGTTATCGGAGTATTTAGTGATGGTGGAGTTCCACATGTAAGTACCCGCCCATTCACCTTCGATCCACGGCTTCATTTCATACATGTTGCTCTTACCGAACGACGCGTAATACTTGGAGTCCGGCATCACGTGGCTATCGACCAGCTTTTTATACATCTGGAAGAATTCCACCCACTGCTCGTTGGTGTAGCTGAATTTCTTCGCTTTTTCATCCACGGCAGGAATGTTGTATTTCTGCACCATGTAGGAGTTCAGCAGCGCCAGCGTATCCTGGTGCTCCAGCACGACCGGGTAGTACTGTTTGCCGAGTTTGCTTTCAAAGGTTTTGCCCGCCGCTAACAGCTCATCCCATGTTTTCGGGAAGGCGACACCCGCTTTTTTCCACTGCTCGTCGTTGAAGTAGAACACGCGCGCGGTGACGGAAATCGGAATGCCGTTCAGCTTGCCGTCAACGGTGGTGGATTGCAGCTCTTTGGCATCGAACTGGCTTAAATCAATAATGTCTTTGACCTGGTTCAGGTCGTAAAAACCGTCGCCATTTTTGGAGAAAATCGGCAGCCAGTTCCAGTTGGTCTGCATCACGTCCGGCTCAGTGCCGCCCGCGATTTGCGTGGTCAGACGGGAGAGGTGACCGTCCCAACCGGTGTATTCAGATTTAACGGTAATGTCCGGATGCTGTTTATGAAACTCTTCCAGCGCTTTTAATGTGACCTGATGACGACCGTTGCCCCCCCACCAGGACATACGAAGATCAACATTATCAGCAGCGGTTGCGGGTACAGCGCACATGCCCAGAGTTGCGGAGATGATGGCGCCGGTAAGCACTTTTTTCATTTTTATACTCCAACGTTTGTTTAAATTTCATTCTTCAAACTGCCCCTTTGGTGGTTACATCGATGCATCCCAGCCGCTGACGTTGGTAAGCGGCTAGGATGCATCGACTTGCCGCCTCGAGGCATCCCGAATGATTTCGTTTAGTTATAAGGAAATGTTCTGTTCAGTTTTAGCGTCAAAAATATGGCATTTATTCATATCAAACTTAAAGTACACCTTCCGGTGAAGCCCCTTTTCAATCATTGGTTTAGCTTCATCAGAAGGAATTCGGGCAGTCAGTTCGTAGTCGCTGACTTTCAGGTAAACAAAGAACTCGTGACCCATGTTCTCGACGCGGACCAGATCGCCGGAGCCGCAATCGTCGCTATAAGGCTCGTCAGAAACGGAGACAAACTCCGGGCGCACACCAAAGAACACCTCTTTGTCGGCGTAATCCGCGACTTTCTCCTGCTGGCGCGCGTTCAGCGCCAGCGTTTCATGACCAACGGTGATGTGCAGTTGGTCGGCTTTTTTCACAATCTTCGCCGGTTTGATGTTCATTTCCGGCGCGCCAATAAAGCCCGCTACGAACATATTTTTCGGGAAATGGTAGAGGTTGTCCGGGGTATCCACCTGCATGATATGGCCGAGCTTCATCACACAGATGCGATCGCCCATGGTCATCGCTTCGGTCTGATCGTGCGTGACGTAGACGGTGGTTGCCGGTTTTCCAGATTTCTTTAACTGCTTGTGCAGGTCGGAAATACGGATGCGCATTGAGGCGCGCAGTTTGGCATCCAGGTTCGACAGCGGTTCGTCAAACAGGAACACATCGGGCTTTTTCACAATCGCGCGGCCAACCGCCACGCGCTGCGCCTGGCCACCGGAAAGCTGGCGCGGCAGGCGGTCCATCAACTCTTCCAGTTCCAGGATTTTCGCCGCTTCATCCACTTGTCTGTTGATCTCATCTTTCGGCATCTTGCTGAGCTTCAGGCCGAACGCGAGGTTTTCCCGCACCGTCATGTGCGGGTAAAGCGCGTAGTTCTGGAACACCATCGCAATACCGCGTGATTTTGGCGCGAGGTTGTTAACGATCTTCTCGCCGATGCGCACTTCGCCGCCGCTGATGGTTTCAAGGCCGGCCAGCATGCGCAGCGTGGTGGATTTCGCACAGCCACTTGGGCCGACAATCACCATAAATTCGCCATCGGCAATTTTCAGGTCGATACCATGTACCGCTTTGAAGCCGTTGGAGTAAACCTTTTCCAGTTTGTTGAAAATAACTTCAGCCATGATACTTCCCTCTTAACCTTTAATTCCGCTGCTGGTCACGCCCTGTACGAAGTAGCGCTGTGCCAGGAAGAAGACAATGATGGACGGCAGAATGGAGATACTCGCCATTGCCAGAATTTCGTTCCACGGCGCCCCTTCGGTGACGTCGATGGACATTTTCAGCGCCAGTGCGATCGGGTATTTATCCACGCTGTAGACATAAATCAGCGGCCCGATAAAGTCGTTCATTGACCACATGAACTGGAACAGCGCCACGGAGATAATCGCCGGTTTCAGGATTGGCACGACCACGTACCAGAGCACCTGCCAGGAGTTACAGCCATCGATTTGCGCCGCTTCTTCCATGTCGCGCGGTACGCCGCGTAAGAACTGAATCAACATAAAGACGAAGAAACCGTGGGTGGCGAATGCCGTTGGCAGATACAGCGGCATATAGCTATTGAGCATGCCCATTTCACGGAACATCAGGTATTGCGGGATCAGCAGCACGGTGCTTGGCAGCAGCATGGTGGCAATAAGCGTACCGAACCAGAAGTTCTTCCACGGGATCTCAAAGCGGGCAAAGCCGTAAGCCACAATGGTGGAAGAGATAATGGTCAGAATCACTTTCGGGATCACATACTTAAAGGTGTTGAGCATGTAGTGACCGAAGGTGTATTCCGTGCCGGTTTTCCAGCCGTTGATAAAGCCGTCCCAGGTGGCGTGGGTTGGCCACAGTCCCAGCGTGGTGAAGATCTCGTGGTTCGGTTTGAACGATGCCGAGAACATCCACGCCAGCGGGTAGAGCATTAACAGGCCGACAAAGAGCAGGATTGTATAGCGAATCCATGCGCTGATTTTCTCGCGGCGCAGCGTGCGCGCCACTTCACGTTCGGCTTCTTTCATGCCCGGCGTGAGATGTTGGATATCAGCCATTTTTGCCTCCCTTATCGGCAGAGTAGAACACCCAGTATTTCGAAGACTTAAAGGCAATGGAGGCAAAGACTGCTACGACCAGGAACAGAACCCAGGCCAGCGCCGCACCGTAGCCCATATCGAAGTACTTGAAGGCGGTGTCGTAGATGTAGAGCGAGAACAGATAGGTGTAATAGGTCGGGCCGCCGCCGGTAATGACATACGGGCCGGTAAATTCCTGAAACGCCTGCGTGGTCTGCATGATGAAGTTGAAGAAAATAACCGGCGTAATCAGCGGCACGGTGACTTTCATAAACATCTGCCATTTGCTGGCGCCATCGATCATTGCCGCTTCATACTGAGATTGCGGCACGTTTTGCAGCGCAGCAAGGAAGATGACCATCGCGGAACCGAACTGCCAGACGCGCAGCAGGGTAACGGACATCAGCGCCAGCGACGGTTCGCCGAGCCAGTTAATCGGATCCAGACCAAACACGCCGATAAAGCTGTTAAGCAGACCATCGATTGCGAACAGTGCGCGCCACAGTACGGCGATCGCCACGGAGCTCCCGAGAATGGACGGAATGTAGTAAGCCGTACGGAAAAAACCGATGCCGCGAAGTTTAAAGTTGAGCACAAAGGCAATGCCCAGCGCGAAGGCGAGCTTCAGCGGGATTGTCAAAAATACATACGCGAACGTGACGCCCATTGATTTCCAGAAGAGCGTGTCTTCGGTAAACATGTAGCGATAATTCTCAATGCCGTTAAATACCGGCGGGCTCATCAGGTCATACTCAGTAAAACTGAGAAAGAACGATGAGATGAATGGGAAAGCCGTAAAGACTATCAACCCAATAACGTAGGGTGATATCCAGGCCAATCCCAGTAGTCTGTTTTCATTCATACATACCTACCTGGCGAACAATGTGTAATACGGATTCGGAGATTAACTTTTTTCCCCCTCCGCCTGGGCGTCTGAGGGTTAAAACAGGCTCTGCGCGTGCGCTTGATCACAATATCAATTGAATCAATGCGTTTTGAATCTATAACTCGCGGAAATTACTCACGATATTCCGGGTTTTAGAATCCTTTGAACTTGCGTTCTCTGTTTGTGAAACGTCGTTTTAAAATATTTTATTGAGTTTTAAATTGGCGTCATTCGATTAATTCGTGAAATGTGATCGGAGTCGAAACGATGTTTCAATTAAGTGAGGTGGGTGTCATTTTTGTCGAAAAACAGCGGGTTTATAGCCAATAAGCGAGACGATTTACGAAACAGCCTAACGCATTAAATATTGCTAAATGAAATCATATGATACTTAAACGATTATCCGGCGAACTATTTTTATGGGTCTATAAATAAAAACGCCCCCCTAATTATGGGAGGCGTAAAATATTTTAGGGCGCGATCAACGTTTTAAAAAATCTTCACGTACTGGTGTAAAGGTATCGAGCAGCGTACCGGCCTTCAGACACACACATCCGTGCATAATGTGCGGTTCCTTATAAAGTGTATCGCCTGCGGTGACGATATGTTTCTCATCACCAATGGTAAATTCGAACTCGCCGGATAAGACGTAAGTAAGTTGTTCATGAGGATGGTTGTGCATTGGGCCGATGGCGCCTTGTTCGAACATGACTTCGACCGCCATCATTTTGCCGTCATGGGCAAGAATACGGCGGCTAACGCCGTTGCCCAGATCATCAAGCTGAGTGTCTTTATGGAAGATAAACATCGGAGTGTCCTGTAGTAGGTATCGTTAGTGATGAAGATAGAGTAAATGATGAAACGTTGTTTCAAAATAACTTATCTCAGCGTTCTATAAAAATAAACGCGAGGCCAGAGAAGTTGAAAGTCGATCACAACTTTGATTGACTGAGCGCTAAACCAGACGGAGACAAGCGATGAAAACGATAGGACTGCTGGGCGGTATGAGCTGGGAATCAACCGTTCCTTATTACCGCCTGATTAATGAGGGTGTGAAAGCCCGCCTCGGCGGCTTGCACTCCGCCAGCTTGCTTCTGCACAGCCTGGATTTCCATGAAATTGAAACCTGCCAGGCAACAGCACAGTGGCACAAAGCCGGCGAGATCTTAGCCCAGGCGGCGGCGGGTCTGGAGCAGGCAGGCGCACAGGCGATTGTGCTGTGTACCAACACCATGCACAAAGTCGCCGGACAAATTGAAGAGCGTTGCCATATTCCGTTCCTGCACATTGCAGACGCGACCGGGCGGGCGATTGAAAACGCAGGCATGCGCAATGTCGCGTTGCTGGGCACTCGCTACACCATGGAACAGGATTTTTATCGTGGCCGCCTGGAAAAACAGTTTGGCATCGAAACCTCCGTGCCAGGCCCGGAAGAGCGCGAGCGCATTAACGACATCATCTTTAGTGAGCTGTGTATGGGGACATTTACCGATGAGTCTCGCTACTATTTTGTCAATTTAATCAAAAAATTGGCTGGCGAAGGCGCAGAAGGGGTCATTTTTGGTTGTACCGAAATCGGCCTGCTGCTACCAGAAACCCATTGCCCGATTAAGGTGTTTGATACGGCGGCGCTGCATGCCGCCGATGCGGTGGACTTTATGCTCTCTTAAGATTCGTCCAGCATGGCAGCCAGCGGCCCGCTGACTAGCGGCATGGCTGCCTGTAAATGGGCGGTAAACGCCTCGACCAGCGCGGAAGCGGGGCGATGCAGTGGGCGGATCAGGCTCACCGTAAACGGTACATCAATACTGAAACGACGCACCGCGACGCCGCTGGCCGCGTAATCCAGTGCCGTCAGCGGGTTAACCACCGAAATTCCCACCCCGGCGCGCACCATCGCGCACACCGAGGCGGCGCTGTGCGTTTCCAGCACCATGCGTCGCTTCACCTGATGCTCATTAAATAGCGCGTCCAGCAACTGCCGGTAGCTGTCGGAGCGTGACAAACTGATGTAATTCTCACCCTGAAAATCTGCCGGTGTTAACACCGCTTTGCGTGCTAGCGGATGATCCTGCGGCATCACGCAGACTTCATTGCAGGTGAGCAGTGGGGTGCGCTCGGTGCCTGCCGGGGTGCTGAGCGTTTCGGTTAAGCCCAGATCGTGGCGCTGCGCTGACAGCCACTCCTCCAGCAACGGCGACTCCTGCGGCACGATATTCAGGCTGACATCCGGGTAGCGCGCCATAAACGGCTGCAGCAGCAGTGGTAAAAATGATTGTGAGAACACCGGCAGACACGCGATGGAAAGCTCCCCCTGGCGGAACTCTCGCAGGCTTTCGGCGGCGCTGACAATTCGGTCCAGCCCGTACCAGGAACGCTGCACCTCTTCAAATAACCGCAAGCCTTGCACCGTCGGTTGTAAACGCCCACGCGTGCGCTCGAACAGTTTCAGCCCCAGCACTTTTTCAAAGCGTGCCAGCTCACGGCTCACCGTCGGTTGCGAGGTATGCAGCAGCGCGGCGGCTTCCGTCAGATTGCCGGCGGTCATCACGGCGTGAAAGATTTCGATATGGCGCAGATTGACAGCGGGCATGGGCGGGATCCGGTTTCAGAACGTTATCCATATCATTTTTGCATAGAGTTGCGATAAAACGATATTTTTTATTCTCTTCGCGCTGTGGCGTAATCAGTAAAAATTTTGTTGCCCGGAGTCATCATGCCACGCTCATTACACCAGACTGAAACCGACCTTAACGCCGCAAATCTGCTGCGCTTACCTGCTGAATTTGGCTGCCCGGTATGGGTTTATGACGCGCAAATCATTCGCGCACAAATCGCCAAACTGCGCGCGTTCGACGTGGTGCGTTTTGCGCAAAAAGCCTGTTCGAACATTCATATTCTGCGCTTGATGCGCGAGCAGGGCGTGAAAGTCGATTCCGTTTCGCTGGGGGAGATCGAACGTGCGCTGGCAGCGGGTTACGATCCGCAAACGCACCCGGACGATATCGTTTTTACCGCCGATGTGCTGGACGACGCGACCATCGCGCGGGTGAGCGAACTGGGTATTGCGGTGAACGCCGGTTCGGTGGATATGCTGGAGCAGCTTGGCGCGGTCTCGCCGGGCCATCGCGTGTGGTTACGCGTTAACCCAGGTTTTGGTCACGGCCACAGCCAAAAAACCAATACTGGCGGCGAAAACAGCAAACATGGTATCTGGTACAGCGATCTGGCGGATGCGCTGGCGGTGATGCAGCGCTACCAGTTGAAACTGGCGGGCATTCATATGCATATCGGTTCCGGCGTGGATTATGGCCATCTGGAGCAAGTGTGTGGTGCAATGGTGCGCCAGGTGGTCGATTTCGGCCAGGATCTGCAGGCAATTTCCGCAGGCGGCGGTCTGTCGATTCCCTACCACGAAGGGGAAGAGCCGGTGGACACCGCGCATTATTACGGGCTGTGGAACGCGGCGCGCGAGCAAATCGCCAAACATCTGGGACACGCGGTGAAGCTGGAGATCGAACCGGGGCGCTTCCTGGTGGCGGAATCTGGCGTGCTGGTTTCGCAAGTGCGCAGTGTGAAAAACATGGGCAGCCGTCACTTTGTGCTGATCGACGCCGGTTTTAACGATCTGATGCGCCCGGCGATGTACGGCAGTTACCACCACATTACCGCGCTGGCCGCCGATGGGCGCGATCTTCGTCATGCGCCACTGATTGATACCGTGGTTGCCGGACCGCTGTGTGAATCCGGCGATGTCTTTACTCAGCAAGAGGGCGGGAAAGTGGAAACCCGCGCGCTACCGGAAGTGAAAGCCGGGGATTATCTGGTGCTGCATGATACCGGCGCGTATGGTGCCTCGATGTCATCGAACTACAACAGCCGCCCGCTGCTGCCGGAAGTCTTATTTGATAACGGTGTCGCGCGGTTGATTCGCCGCCGCCAGACCATCGAAGAACTGATCGGTCTGGAGCTGCTCTAAGCCTTGCTGGTCGGTCCCGCTGCCACTGATTCACGCAATACCAGCGTGCCGGTAAACGGTGGGATCGCCGCGATCTGTTCGTTGTTCACCAGTTTGATCGCCTGATCAATCGCGGTGGTGATCATGTTATCGATCGGTAAATAGACCGTCGATAGCCCCGGCTCCAGCCAGCGGGCGCTCGGCGCGTCATCAAAGCCGAACAGCGAAATATCCTGCGGAATACGCAAACCCGCCTGCCATATAGCCTTTGAGGCGCCCAGCGCCATATCGTCGTTACACGCAAACAGCGCGCTGAACGTTACCCCTTCCTGCAACATCTGCTGGCACAGCTCATACCCGCGCGTCATGGTGGAGTCACCGTATTTCACTTTTGCCGGATCCCAGCGAATGCCGTGCTTTTCCAGCGCCTTGCGATAACCCATCAACCGCGCTTTACCGGTCGGCGTGTGGATGGGTGCGGTGATGCAGGCAATATCCCGGTGATGCTGTGTGATCAGGTAATCCACCGCCTGGAAGGCCGCGTCCTGCTGCTCGAAGAACACGCATTTGTCGTGCGCCTGGAATAGCTCGCGGTTGATAACGATCAGCGGCATTGGTGTGGCATCAATAAGCGTTAAGATCGCCTTTTCACTCATAAACCGGGTGTAAAGGATAATGGCGTCGCAGCGCCTGTCTGCCAGCATCTGCACCGCCAGCTCTTCCCGCTCTGGCGTATCGTGACCGTCGGTGACAATTAACTGTTTGCCGTGCAATTCCGCCTGGCGTGACGCCTGCTGCAATAAGCGGCCAAAATAAAAACCGTCAAAACTGGATACCACCAGGCCAATGCTGTTGCTGGTGCGGTTTGCCAGCGAGCGGGCAAGAAAGTTGGGCCGATAGTCCAGCTCTTCCATCGCCTTAAAAACCTGAATGCGGGTGCTCTCTTTTACCTGACCCGTACCGTTCAGCACGCGGGAAACCGTTGCTTTTGAAACGCCCGCGCGCAATGAGACATCCAGCATTGTGACCATGACGAGTTCTCGTTTCGCGTAATGAAACGCAGTTTACCACACTCATTTCACGGGTTAAGGCCAGCCGTTACGGTTTGCGCTAAGTGTCGAAAATCCCTGCTAACGGTAAGGTGGTATGCCAATGTTGGCTTTCGTCTCGTTTTGGAATACCAGAATGCGGGTTGCGAGCCTCGTCACAGAACTTTCTCCTATGTATGGCTATTTTTGGTATGCCAAATGGGACTGTGCTGTATCCCTGCATCGATAAAAAAGCCCCTTTACTGAGGTGTTAACTCATGGCTCTACAAGAAAAACTCATCGATTCTCTGGGTAGTTTTGCGACAAAGTTCAACAGCTATCGCTATATCATGGCGATCAAAGCTTCGTTTATTACCCTGATGCCGGTGATCATCGTCGGCGCATTTTCCGTCCTGATCTCCAATATGGTGCTGGATCCGAAAAACGGCCTCGCCAGCTTCCAGTCACTCTCCTTTCTCGCGGCGTTAAAGCCGATCACCAGTGCGATTAACTACGCCACGCTGAACTTTCTCAACATTGGCGCGGTGTTCTTAATCGGTATTGAACTCGGGCGTATCAACGGTATTAAGACGCTGTTTCCCGGTTTACTGGCGGTGATATGTTTTATCTGCGTCACGCCAACCACCGTAGAAATGCTGGTAGACGGGCAGATGCACGTGGTGAAAGACGTGCTGCTGCGCCAGTTCTCCGATACCCGTAGCCTGTTCCTCGGCATGTTTATCGCTATTTTGTCGGTGGAAATTTACTGCTGGCTGGAAAACCGCGATGGGCTGAAGATCAAAATGCCGGACACCGTGCCGCCCAACGTTTCTGCTTCGTTTTCGGCCCTGATCCCGGCGATCATCACCACTACGGTAATTGCCACCTTCGGTTTTGTTTTCCACCAGGTGACCGGCATGTACCTGTATGACGCCGTTTACCAGGTGGTGCAACAGCCGCTGGAGCGCGTGGTGCAAAGCCTGCCCGGTATTTTGCTGCTGATGTTTGTGGCGCAACTGTTCTGGGTTATCGGTATCCACGGTAACCAGATGATTAAGCCTATCCGCGAACCGCTGCTGCTGGGCGCGATCACCGTTAATATGAGCGCCTTTGAGCAGGGCAAAGAGGTGCCGAACATCATCACCATGCCGTTCTGGGATGTGTATATGAGTATCGGTGGCTCGGGTTTAACCATCGGCTTGCTGATTGCGGTGATGATCGCCACCAAGCGTAAAGAGATGAAAGAGATCGCCAAACTCTCCATCGGGCCAGGAGTATTTAATATTAACGAGCCGGTTATTTTCGGCATGCCGATCATGCTTAACCCGATTCTCGCGATCCCGTTTATCATCACCCCGCTGGTAACCGGCTCGATCGGTTATTTCGCCACGGTGACTGGCTTTGCCGGCAAAGCGGTGGTGATGGTGCCGTGGACGACGCCGCCATTGATCAACGCCTGGCTGTCGACCGCCGGTTCAATGGGTGCGGTGGTGACGCAGCTTATCTGCATTATTACTTCCGTCATTATCTATCTGCCGTTTGTGAAAATTGCCTCTCGCCGCGCCGAACAAGCGCAACTACAAGCCGAAGCCTCTAACAACGCCTGAGGATGTAATGAGCAAGAAAACTATTGCCATACCGCCGTCGTTTATCCTGGGCGCGGCGGCCTCAGCCTGGCAAACCGAAGGCTGGGTCGACAAACGGGAGGGCCAGGATTCCTGGCCCGATCTCTGGTACAAAAACGATCGTCACGTCTGGCACGACGGTTACGGCCCGGCAGTGGCGACCAATTTCTACCAGCGTTTTCGTGACGATGTGCAACTGATGAAACAGGCGGGGCTGACTCACTATCGCACGTCAATCAACTGGTCGCGCTTTCTTACTGATTATGAAAACGGCGTGGTCGATGAACGCTATGCCGCGTATTACGACGAACTGTTTGACGAGATGCAGCGCCACGGCATTGTGCCGATGATCTGCCTGGAACATTACGAACTGCCGGGTTATTTGCTGGAAACCTACGGCGGCTGGGCGTCAAAAAAAGTGGTTGAGCTGTATCTGCTGTATGTCGAAAAGGTGTTTGAGCGTTTTCACCATAAAGTTACCCGCTGGTTCACCTTCAACGAGCCGATTGTGGTGCAAACCCGCGTTTACCTGGATGCGCTGCGCTGGCCTTATGAGCAGAACACCGGAACCTGGATGCAGTGGAATCACCATAAAAACCTTGCTACCGCGAAAGTGGTGAAGCTGTTTCGCGAGAAGGGTTATCAAGGCACCGTGGGCTGCATTCTCAACCCGGAAGTGACTTACCCGCGTTCACGCGCGGCGCACGATGTGCTGGCCGCCGAGCGCTACGATCTGTTCTATAACCGCATCTTTCTTGACCCAATGGTGAAAGGCCACTATCCACCGGAGTTGTTCCAGTTGCTGGAAAAACACCAGGTGCAGTGGGATTACAGCGAGGAAGAGCTGGCGATCATTCGTGACAACACCGTTGATGAACTCGGTATTAACCTCTATTACCCGCATCGTGTAAAAGCGCCGTCGCGCGCCTGGCACCCGGAAACGCCTTTCCACCCGGCCTACTACTACGAGCCTTTTGAGTTGCCGGGCAGAAAAATGAACAAATCGCGCGGCTGGGAGATCCTGCCGGAGATCATTTATGACATGGCGATGCGCATCAAAAACGACTACGGCAACATTCCGTGGTTTGTTGCAGAAAGCGGCATGGGTATTGAGAACGAAGGGCAGTTTCGCAACGCGGCGGGCACCATTGAGGACGATTACCGCATTGATTTTATTGCCGCACATTTATACCAAACGCTGCGCGCCAGAGAAGCGGGCGCGAACTGCCAGGGTTACATGTTGTGGGCGTTTACCGATAACGTCTCGCCAATGAACGCGTTTAAAAACCGCTATGGCCTGATTGAGATCGACCTGCAAAACAACCGCGACCGCCGGCTGAAAAAGTCTGCCGCCTGGTTTCGCAAGCTGGGCGATGAACGCCAGCTTACCCTGACTATTGATGACGAATGGAAATAAGGAGCCACCATGAAACGTATTGTGTTGTGCTGCTCCGCCGGGATGTCCACATCGCTGGTGGTGACCAAAATGGAAAAAGTGGCGGCGGAGCGCGGCCTTGAGCTGAAGATCTACGCCATTGCAGAGCAATCCCTGCGCGACGAGCTGCAAAGCTACGCCGCCGAGATAACCGCTGTACTGCTGGGGCCACAGGTGCGCTTTAAGCTGGCGGAAAATAAAAAACTGACCGACGAATACGGCATTCCGATTGATGTGATCGATTCGGTGGCTTACGGCACCTTAAACGGCGCGAAAGTTCTCGATCAGGCGCTGGCTTTGGTAAGATAGCGCCGACAGGCCGGGGCGCGCCCGGCCTGAGCGATAACTCAGACTTGCAGGTGATATTGTGGAGAAGGCCGTCGTCCCGCCGGAAAAAAAACAGTACCAGGAGATTGGCGAAGATTTACGCGAGCAGATAATCCAGGGGCATTACCCCGTGGGTTCCCGTCTGCCGCCGGAGCGCAATATCGCCGAAAAATATGGCGTTAGCCGCACCATCGTGCGTGAAGCATTGCTGATGCTGGAGTTGCAAGGCACGGTGGATATTCGCCAGGGTTCCGGTGTTTATGTGATGCGTATTCCGCAGGAGCATGAAAACGAAGAGGAGCGCTTTTTAAGTAGCGATGTTGGCCCGTTTGAGATCTTACAGGCGCGACAACTGCTGGAGAGTAATATCGCCGCTTTTGCCGCCAAAATGGCGACGCGCGCGGATATCGATAATCTTCGGCGCATTCTTGAGCAAGAGCAGCGCGCCATTGCGATGAATGACACCTCGCAGGACAACAGCAAAATGTTCCACCTGGTGCTGGCTGGCGCATCGCAAAACCAAATGCTGTTGGCGACGGTGGAGAGTATCTGGCACCACATGGACAGCAGCCCGCTGTGGCAACAATTCAACGTGCATATTGCCAGCCGCCCGTATCGCCTGAAATGGCTGGGCGACCGGCAGACTCTGCTGGCAGCGCTGCGCCGTCGCGATGTGATGGGCGCATGGCAAGCCATGTGGCAGCACCTCGAAAATGTCAAAAAGAGCCTGCTGGAGCTTTCCGATGAAGATGCGCCAGACTTTGATGGCTACCTGTTTGAGTCGGTACCGATTTTCCAAGGAAAGATCGTATGAAGATTATTCCCCTTTACGAAGCGCCACACTTCGAAGAGCAGGTGGTGGACTGGTTATGGCATGAGTTTGGCGATTCGCTGCCGCGTGATTTCTTCGCCAGTATCATCGCCCACAGCCAGCGGCCGGGGCAGTTGCCGCTGACTTATGTCCTGGTTGACGATGATCAACTGCTGGGAACCGTCGGGCTGTGGCGCTGCGATTTGATAAGCCGCCAGGATCTGTTTCCGTGGCTGGCGGCGTTATATGTGAAAGAGAGCGCTCGCGGGCAGGGGCTTGCCGGGCAGTTACAGCGCCATGTTATCGAGCAGGCGAAAGCGATGGGTTTTCAGGAGCTGCATCTTTACTCGGCGTGTCGTGATTTTTACGAGCGTTTTGGCTGGCGCTACATCGGCGACGGTCTTGAGTATCCGGACAAGACCGTGCACTTGTACCGCTACTCTTGCAGCGCAATCACCGAATGACGGCGCACCAGCGTTGGATTGAAAAGGTAAGTGATTTCCGGCAGCGGGCGGTTTTCCGCCAACGCCAGCGCCAATTCGGCGGCTTGTGTTGCCATGGTGACAATCGGGTAGCGCACGGTAGTTAAGCGCGGGCGAACATAGCGCGATACCAACACATCATCGAAGCCAATCAGTGAAATCTCACGTGGCACATCAATGCCATTGTCATTCAGCACGCCCATGGCACCCGCGGCCATGGAATCGTTATAACAGGCGACGGCGGTAAAGTTACGCCCGCGACCGAGCAACTCGGTCATCGCCTGTTCGCCGCCGCTCTCATCCGGCTCGGCAAACGTCACCAGCCGATCGTTACAGGGCAAACCATTCTCTTTCAGCGCATCGTAATATCCTTGCAAGCGGTCTTCCGCATCAGAAATCGCGTGGTTGGAGCAGAGATAGGCAATGCGCGTATGGCCTTGCTGGATCAGATGGCGCGTTGCCAGCCAGGCACCGTAACGGTCATCCAGAGCCACACAGCGTTGTTCAAAACCCGGCAAAATGCGGTTGATTAACACCATGCCCGGCATCTGTTTCATCAGCGAGGCGAGTTCATCGTCAGGAAGGGTTTTGGCGTGAACGACCAGCGCCGCGCAGCGGTGGCGAATAAGTTGCTCAATGGCTTTACGCTCTTTCTCTTCGTTATGGTAGCCGTTGCCAATCAGCAAGAAATTCCCGGTAGCGGAGGCGACCTGTTCAACAGCCTTCACCATTGCACCGAAAAAAGGGTCCGACACGTCGCCCACCACCAGACCCACGGTTTCGGTGGACTGTTGCGCCAGCGCGCGGGCATTAGCGTTCGGGTGGTAATTGAGCGCATCCATTGCGCTTTGCACCGCCTGGCGCGAGGTTTCGCTCGCTTTTGGCGAGTCGTTAATCACGCGGGAAACCGTTGCGACCGAAACTCCTGCCAGCCGCGCGACATCTTTGATAGTCGCCATCACGCACCTTCCTTTGGGTAAGCGTTTACACGCTGCATAGTGTTACGGAAAAGCGACGTGTAATCAAGGAAGCTACCCGGCAGGTATCTGCAAACGTGAGCTGACGCGAAGGAAATCAGTGAAAACGTTACACGTGGGAAATTGCAAAGTAATTCAGGCACAATCTTTAGTTACACTTTGCGAAGGGCTGTTTCGATTGTCCGCTGGTGGCGGGTATCCCCCCGTGACAGAGTAGAACTCCCAGAGGTATTGATAGGTGAGCGCAACCCCCAGGGTTGCACACTCGAATTACACCAACCTGCGCAGATGCGCAGGTTTTTTTTTACCTTTAGTCTGTAACAGTAATCGCGAATGGACACACCTCGTTTCACTTCGGCTCACTCTCTTGCTTTTTCCCACTGGTGAGGCGCGGTGCCGCACGCGACAATCAAGGTCCCAGAGGTATTGATTGGTGATTTATTCGGTACGCTTTTCGTACTCATTTCTTGCACCAACCTGCGCGGACGCGCAGGTTTTTTTTCGCCCGCGTTTTAACCCGCCGCACTTCTCATGTAATCTGCCACAATTTGAAGATAACCTGCTTAATTGACTGGCAAAAGGAGTTGAAATGCTACTGGGTTTTTTCCGCGGTCTGTTCCGTGTGTTGTTTCGCGTACAACTGACCGGCAACATGCAGGCGCTGCACGGCGAACGCGTGCTTATCACCCCTAACCATGTCTCTTTTATTGATGGCATTTTGCTGGCGTTATTTCTGCCAGTGCGCCCGGTTTTCGCGGTCTACACCTCCATCAGCAGCCAGTGGTACATGCGCTGGATAAGCTCGATTATTGATTTTGTGCCGTTGGATCCGACCAAGCCGATGTCGATTAAACATCTGGTGCGGTTAGTGGAACAGGGCCGCCCGGTAGTGATTTTCCCGGAAGGCCGTATTTCTGTTTCCGGCTCATTAATGAAAATTTACGACGGTGCAGGTTTCGTGGCGGCAAAATCAGGCGCGACGGTGATCCCACTGCGTATTGATGGTGCGGAGCTAACTTACTTCAGCCGCCTCAAAGGGCTGGTAAAACAGCGCCTGTTCCCACGTATTACGTTGCATATTCTGCCGCCTACACATCTACCGATGCCGGATGCGCCGCGTGCGCGCGACCGTCGCAAGCTGGCGGGCGAGATGCTGCATCAAATTATGATGGAAGCGCGTATGGCCGTGCGCCCACGCGAAACCCTGTTTGAAGCGTTGCTTTCTGCAAAGCATCGCTATGGCTCTAATAAGCACTGTGTTGAAGACATCAATTTCACACCGGATAGTTACCGCAAGCTGCTGACCAAATCGCTGTTTGTTGCCCGTATCCTGGATAAATACAGCGCGCCGGGTGAGAAAATCGGCCTGATGTTGCCAAATGCCGGCATCAGCGCGGCGGTGATTTTCGGCGCGATTGCGCGTGCGCGCATCCCGGCGATGATGAACTACACCGCCGGCATGAAAGGGTTGAGTAGTGCGATTACCGCAGCGCAGATTAAAACCATCTTCACATCCCGTACTTTTATGGATAAAGGCAAGCTGTGGCATCTGCCGGAGCAACTCACACAGGTACGCTGGGTTTATCTGGAAGATTTAAAAGGCGATGTCACCTGGGAAGACAAGGTGTGGATTTTCCGCCATCTGCTGACGCCATTAAAAGCGCAACTGCCGCAAAAACCGGAAGACCCGGCACTGATCCTCTTCACCTCAGGTTCAGAGGGCAATCCGAAGGGCGTGGTGCATAGCCATAAAAGCCTACTGACCAACGTTGAGCAGATTAAAACCATCGCTGATTTTACCGCCAATGACCGCTTCATGTCGGCGCTGCCGCTATTCCATTCGTTTGGCTTAACGGTGGGGTTATTCACGCCGTTATTCACCGGCGCGGAGGTGTTCCTTTATCCGAGCCCGTTGCACTACCGCATTGTTCCTGAACTGGTGTATGACCGTAACTGCACCGTGCTGTTTGGCACCTCGACGTTCCTTGGCAATTATGCGCGTTTTGCCAACCCGTATGACTTCTTCCGCTTGCGCTATGTGGTTGCCGGTGCTGAAAAATTGCAGGACAGCACCCGCCAGCTGTGGCAGGACAAATTCGGCCTGCGCATCCTTGAAGGTTATGGCGTGACCGAGTGTGCGCCAGTGGTTTCTATCAACGTACCGATGGCAGCAAAACCGGGTACCGTCGGGCGGATTTTACCTGGCATGGATGCGCGGTTAATGGCGGTGCCGGGCATTGAAGACGGTGGTCGCCTGCAATTGAAAGGGCCCAACGTGATGACCGGTTATCTGCGGGTGGAAAATCCCGGCGTGCTGGAAGCGCCCACGGCGGAAAATATCAACGGCGAAATGGAAGCGGGCTGGTATGACACCGGTGATATTGTCCGTTTTGATGAGCAAGGCTTTGTGCAGATTCAGGGGCGGGCGAAGCGTTTTGCCAAAATCGCCGGGGAGATGATCTCGCTGGAGATTGTCGAACAACTGGCGCTGGCGGTTTCGCCGGAGAAACTGCATGCCACGGTGGTCAAGAGCGATGCCAGCAAAGGCGAGGCGCTGGTGATGTTCACCACCGACAGCGAGTTGACGCGCGATAAGCTGCAACAGCAGGCGCGTGCACAGGGTGTGCCGGAACTTGCCGTGCCGCGCGATATTCGCTTCCTGAAACAGTTGCCCGTGCTGGGCAGCGGCAAACCTGATTTTGTGACCCTGAAAAGCATGATTGAAGAGGCGGAGTCGACACATGCATGAGTCAGTAAGCACTAGCTCCTCGCTGTGGTCGCGCGGGATGATGGCGGTGATTGCCGCGCAGTTTCTCTCGGCGTTTGGCGACAACGCGCTGCTCTTCGCCACGCTGGCGTTGCTGAAAGCGGAGTTTTATCCCGACTGGAGCCAGCCGATTTTGCAGATGGTGTTTGTGGGCGCTTACATTCTTTTCGCACCCTTTGTTGGACAGATCGCCGACAGCTTCGCCAAAGGCCGGGTGATGATGTTCGCCAACGGCCTGAAACTGGTTGGCGCGGCGAGTATTTGCATCGGCATCAATCCGTTTGTCGGTTATCTGTTAGTCGGCATTGGTGCGGCAGCCTATTCCCCGGCGAAGTACGGCATTCTTGGCGAAATCACCACCGGCGATAAACTGGTGAAAGCGAATGGTTTGATGGAATCGTCGACCATCGCCGCCATTTTACTCGGCTCGATGGCTGGCGGTGTGCTGGCCGACTGGCATGTGCTGGTAGCACTCGGCGTTTGTGCGCTGGTGTACGCGGGCGCGGTGATCGCCAATCTGCTGATCCCGAAGCTGCCTGCTGCGCGTCCGGGGCAATCCTGGCGCTTTACACCGATGACGTCCAGCTTCTTCAACGCCTGCAAAAGCCTGTGGCGCAACGGTGAAACGCGCTTTTCGCTGGTCGGGACTAGTCTGTTCTGGGGCGCGGGCGTGACGCTGCGTTTCCTGCTGGTGCTGTGGGTGCCAGTGGCGCTTGGGATCACCGATAACGCGACGCCTACGTATCTTAACGCGATGGTCGCCGTCGGAATTGTGGCCGGTGCCGGGCTGGCGGCGAAGCTGGTGACACTGGAAACCGTGGCGCGTTGTATGCCTGCTGGCATTCTCATTGGCGTGGCGGTGGTGCTGTTTTCATTGCAACATGCATTACTGCCTGCTTACGGCGTGCTGATGTTGATCGGCATGTTGGGCGGTTTCTTTGTGGTGCCGCTGAATGCGCTGTTGCAAGCGATTGGCAAAGAGTCGGTTGGCGCGGGCAATGCGATCGCGGTGCAGAACCTCGGCGAAAACATGGCCATGTTGTTGATGCTGGGCCTGTACTCGTTGGCGGTGAAAGCGGGCGTACCGGTAATTGGCACTGGCGTGGGCTTTGGGGTTATTTTCGCGCTGGCAATTACGGCGCTGTGGATCTGGCAGCGCCGCCGTTAACCGTTACGGTGCCGGGTAGGTGTAAACCTGATGCACTGCTTCGATCTCAGCCAGAATCTCTGCGCTGAGATCGAGATGGAAGCTTTCCACGTTGGTTTTCAGTTGCTCCATCGTCGTTGCGCCCAGCAGGGTGCTGGCGACGAAAGGCTGACGCCGCACGAAAGCTAGCGCCATTTGCGCCGGATCCAGATTGTGGCGCTTCGCAATCTCCACATACGCCGCGACGGCTTTTTGCGACTGCTCACTGCTGTAACGCGTAAAGCGGCTAAACAGGATGTTGCGCGCGCCAGCGGGTTTCGCACCGTTGAGATATTTACCGGTTAGCGTACCAAACGCCAGACACGAGTAAGCGAGCAGCTCGACACCTTCATATTGGCTCACTTCCGCCAGACCCACTTCAAAGCTGCGGTTTAACAAGCTGTACGGGTTCTGAATCGTCACGATGCGTGGCAACTCATGTTTCTCGGCCAGTTGCAGATAACGCATTACGCCAAACGCCGTTTCGTTTGAAACGCCGATATAGCGGATTTTCCCGGCACGCTGGCATTCGGTCAGCGCCTCCAGCGTTTCCAGCAGCGTCACCACCGGCGCACTATCAACCCAGCTGTAACCCAGTTTGCCGAAGCAGTTGGTCGGGCGCTGTGGCCAGTGTACCTGGTAAAGATCGAGGTAATCGGTTTGCAGACGTTTTAAGCTGTCGTCCAGTGCCACGCGGATGTTTTTGCGATCCAACGCCTGATTCGGGCGAATACCGCTGTCATTGTTGCGGCTGGGGCCACTGACTTTGGAGGCGATAACCAGCTTCTCACGGTTACCGCGTTTTGCCAGCCAGTTGCCGACATAGGTTTCCGTCAAACCCTGCGTTTCCGGACGTGGCGGAACAGGGTACATCTCTGCAACGTCAATCAGGTTGATGCCCTGGCTGACGGCGTAATCGAGCTGTGCATGGGCGTCGGCTTCGCTGTTTTGTTCACCAAACGTCATAGTGCCCAGCCCCAGGGTGCTTATTTCAAGCGAACTGTGGGGGATACGGTGATACTGCATAGCCGGCTTCCTTAAAAGTACAACGTCAGTTGACCTGACAAAGGAATATAAACATGGCAGAGGGGAGTAAAAAGGGAAAGCGAAAAATCAAATAAAGGCCAGCAGGTGACTGACCTTTATAACAATTTCTTAGCGTTCAATAATCTGGGATACGTCATCGCGGTTAATCTGCATCTTATTGCCCTGCTGATCGCGGTAGCTGACCAGCCCGGTATCATCGTCAATTTCCGGCTTACCGTCCGTCAGGATCATCCTGCCGTCTTTTGTCGCCATCACATAATCACTGCTGCATCCGGAAACGGCGAAAGCCAACCCCACTGCGGAAATAATCACTGCCCATTTCTTCATCATTCTGATCCTCTGGTGGCATGCGTCTGACAACAAGTTTAGTAATAACGTGCTGTTTGGCGATGAAAAAGCAGGATAATCTGAAAAAAGTTGTTAAAGACAGATGAAAGATAAAAAACGCTTCCCCGGTTGAGGAAGCGTTTTGTTTACAGCGGATTCTTCTTATTTCGCATCAGGTTGAGCGTTTCAACCGCGATGGAGAAGAACATAGCGAAGTAGATGTAACCTTTCGGTACATGAATGGAGACGCTTTCCAGAATCAGCGTAAAACCGACGAGGATCAAAAACGACAGCGCCAGCATTTTGACAGACGGGTGGCGATCAACAAACTCGCCAATCGGACGCGCGGCAAACATCATCACGCCAACGGCGATAACTACTGCCGCCATCATAATGAACAGATGATCGGACAGCCCCACCGCCGTGATCACCGAGTCGAGACTGAAGATAATATCGAGCAGCATAATCTGCACAATCGCGCCAAGGAAGGAATGCACATTAGTCTTCAATCCTTCCTCTTCCCCTTCGATCGATTCGTGGATCTCTTTACTCGCTTTCCAGATAAGGAACAGACCACCAAGGAATAAGATCAGATCGCGGGCAGAAACGCTGTGATCAAACACGCTGAACAGCGGGTGTGTCAGCCTTGTTACCCACGCAATGGATGCCAGCAGTAACAGCCGCATGATCATCGCCGCAGCCAGACCTAACCGACGTGCGTGATTACGCTGCGCGGTAGGTAGCTTCGCAACCACCAGAGAGAGGAAAATAATGTTGTCGATCCCTAAAACGATCTCCAGCAGCGTCAGCGTACCGAGCGCGAGCCAGGCGTTGGGATCGGTTACCCATGCAAATAACATCTCTATAAAGTCCTGCCAAAAAAAGAAGCGCCAATTATAAGCGCCACTGTGGCTTAGGCAAAAATTTAATGCGGCGAAAGCAAAAAGTGGCGCGCCAGCAGTGCACCGGTGAAGTTCTTTTTCAGGTAAAAGCCGCGCGGCAATGTGAGGATGGTTTCGCCATGTTCGCCAATGGCCTCGGTCAGCGCTTTACTGTTAGCAGCCTTCGGGCGCAATTGCAGAACTTCGCCGTGACGGGCGGTAATTCGGGTGACCTGACCTAATACAATCAAATCCATCAACTCTTCCCAGTCGAGCCGCAACTGCTGTTCTTCTTCTGCATTTGGGCTCCAGAGCAGCGGCGATCCGACGCGGCGATCCGCCACCGGTATCTCGCGTGATCCTTCAATGGGAACCCATAAGACGCGCTTGAGCTTATGCCGCACGTGGCTGGTTTCCCACACGACGCCACTGTTGCCGGTAAGTGGTGCCACGCACACAAATGTGGTTTCCAGCGGGCGTCCCTGGTTATCCACCGGAATTGTTTTTAGCTCAACGCCCAGCGCGGCAAAATCTTGCTCGGGTTTACTGCCTGCGCTGGCACCGAGCCACAGCTCCAACAGAACACCTGTCCAGCCTTTATCACGCTTTAAATCACGCGGAACGGGCAAGCCTGCAAGGGCGGCCAGTTCGCCGAGCGTGTAGCCCGCCAGGCGCTGCGCCTGGGCAAGCAATTGCACTTCTGATTCAGGCGGTGAAGTGAAAGGAGCCAACGCGAACATGTTAAAAACCTTTTGCTTAAAAAATAACCGCTAATTTTGCACCGTAGCCCGGCAGTGTACCTTTTTCTTTGTGCTATGAACAATTGCATGATTTATAAGGTAATTTACGGAGGGTTTTGAAGAGTTGCGCAACTACATGTCGGGTTTTCCAAATCTGGTCACTGACAATGAACAGGATCTTACACCATGTTATCCACAGAAAAGTGGGATAACTGGGAAAAAGTGCCACTACTGTTTCGATTTACAGCCTTGACGTGCGAGGAAAATCGAAATTCTGCACAAAATGTGCCTAACTTATTGGCATAATCTGTGGATAAATTCGACTCTGTTCGATCTTTCATCAGCGCCAGGATCCTTAAGGTGATGATCGTCACATTATGGGCCTGTTAACGGTTGAAAAGCTACTTAACTTAATGAATTACTGTATTTTATTTGTTGCATGCAAAACGGGGTTATTCAGACTGCTCTGGGTTTTCCCTGGGTAATTCCATACTTTTTCACAACTCTATCCACAGAAAAGGTGAATAAAAAGCGTCGTCAAAATCGTTTTCTGTTTATAACTTTGATAATTACTGTGAGTTATTCAAATGTTATTCGTTCGTATCCCTGTCATAGAGTGGTTTACCGTTTTCCGGGAGTGTGAAACAATCGCTTTATTCAGACTTTTTTTGAGGTAGTCCGGTGATTGATGACGATGGCTACCGCCCAAATGTTGGAATCGTAATCTGTAATCGACAAGGTCAGGTCATGTGGGCCAGACGCTTTGGACAGCACTCGTGGCAGTTCCCCCAAGGGGGAATTAACCCTGGCGAGTCCCCGGAACAAGCAATGTATCGGGAACTGTTTGAGGAAGTGGGCTTAAGTCGTAAAGATGTTCGTATCCTTGCTTCTACGCGTAACTGGTTGCGTTACAAGTTACCGAAACGTTTGGTGCGTTGGGACACAAAGCCGGTTTGTATCGGCCAGAAACAAAAATGGTTTCTTTTGCAGTTGATAGGTAACGATAGTGAGATCAACATGCAGACCAGCAGCACGCCCGAGTTTGATGGCTGGCGTTGGGTGAGCTACTGGTATCCTGTCCGTCAGGTAGTGTCGTTTAAACGCGATGTCTACCGACGGGTGATGAAAGAGTTTGCAAGCGCGGTGATGTCGCTTCAGGAAACGCCTCCGAAGCCGCAAAGTGCGCCTGCCTGGCGACGTAAACGAGGTTAAGCCACCCACATTATGCTCACCCGACTGCGAGAAATAGTTGAGAAAGTCGCCAGCGCGCCACGCCTTAATGAAGCGCTGGAAATATTGGTTACCGACGTTTGTCTGGCGATGGAAACCGAAGTGTGCTCGGTCTATCTCGCAGATCACGACCGGCGTTGTTATTACCTGATGGCGACCCGCGGTTTAAAAAAGCCGCGTGGTCGTACCGTCGCGCTCGCATTCGATCAGGGAATTGTCGGTCTGGTAGGCAGGCTGGCGGAACCCATCAACCTGGCGGATGCGCAAAAACATCCCAGTTTTAAATACATTCCTGCTGTTAAAGAAGAGCGCTTTCGCGCTTTTCTTGGCGTACCTATTATTCAGCGTCGTCAGTTGCTTGGTGTGCTGGTGGTGCAACAGCGCGAGCTACGCCAGTACGATGAAAGCGAAGAGTCCTTTCTGGTCACGCTTGCTACCCAGATGGCGGCTATCCTCTCCCAGTCACAGTTAAACGCGCTGTTTGGCCAGTATCGGCAGACGCGAATTCGCGCCTTACCGGCAGCGCCAGGTGTTGCTATCGCTGAAGGTTGGGTCGATGAAACGCTGCCGTTAATGGAACAGGTTTATCCGGCCTCGACGCTTGATACCTCGCTTGAGCGCGAAAGATTAACAGCGGCTCTGGAAGAAGCCGCCAATGAATTTCGCCGTTACAGCAAACGTTTCGCCGCCGGCGCGCAAAAAGAGACGGCGGCAATTTTCGATCTCTATTCGCACCTGCTTTCCGATGCGCGCCTGCGCCGTGAGCTGTTTGAAGAAGTGGACAGGGGCGTGGTGGCTGAATGGGCGGTAAAAACCGTAATTGAAAGTTTTGCCGAACAGTTTGCTGCCCTCAATGATGGCTACCTGAAAGAGCGCTCTGGAGATTTGCGTACGCTGGGCCAGCGTTTGTTATTCCACCTGGATGACTCCATTTCCGGGCCAAACAGTTGGCCGGAGCGCTTTATCCTCGTTGCCGAGGAACTCTCCGCCACGACACTTGCAGAACTGCCGCACGACAGGCTAGTGGGTGTGGTGGTGCGTGACGGTGCGTCAAATTCGCACGCGGCAATTATGGTGCGCGCGCTTGGCATCCCGACGGTAATGGGGGCGGATATTCAGCCCGCCGTGCTGCAACGTCGCATGTTGGTGGTGGACGGTTATCGCGGTGAGCTGTTGGTGGATCCTGAACCGGTATTGTTGCAGGAATACCAGCGCCTTATCAGCGAAGAGAATGAACTCAGCCGCCTTGCCGAAGACGACGTGAACCTGGCCGCGCAGCTAAAAAGCGGCGAGCGGGTGAAGGTGATGCTGAACGCAGGTTTAAGCCCAGAGCATGAAGAGAAACTGGGCAGCCGCATCGACGGAATTGGGCTTTATCGCACAGAAATCCCGTTTATGTTGCAAAGCGGCTTCCCGTCGGAAGAGGAACAGGTGGCGCAATACCAGGGCATGTTGCAGATGTTTAACGATAAGCCTGTGACGCTGCGTACGCTCGATATCGGCGCTGATAAGCAATTACCTTATATGCCTATCAGCGAGGAGAACCCTTGCCTTGGCTGGCGTGGTATTCGAATCACGCTCGACCAGCCGGAAATCTTCCTGGTGCAGGTGCGCGCCATGCTGCGTGCCAATGCGGCAACCGGGAATCTCAGCATTCTGCTGCCGATGATCACCAGTATTGACGAAATCGATGAAGCGCGCAGGCTAATCGAGCGCGCCGGTCGTGAAGTGGAAGAGATGATCGGTTACGCAATTCCTAAGCCGCGTATCGGAGTAATGCTGGAAGTGCCGTCAATGGTGTTTATGTTGTCGCACCTGGCGAATCGCGTCGATTTTATCTCGATTGGCACCAACGACCTGACGCAATACATCCTGGCCGTTGATCGTAACAATACCCGAGTGGCAAATATGTACGACAGCCTGCACCCGGCGGTGCTGCGGGCGCTGGCGATGGTTGCCGATGAAGCAGAACGGTTAGGCATTGATATCCGCTTGTGCGGTGAAATGGCCGGGGATCCGATGTGCGTCGCCGTGCTTATTGGCCTTGGGTACCGCCATCTCTCCATGAACGGACGCTCGGTGGCGCGCATTAAATATTTGCTACGGCGTATTGATTGTGAAGAGGCGCAAACGCTGGCGAGACGTACCCTGGATGCGCAACTGGCAACCGAAGTGCGTCATCAAATTGCCGCATTTATGGAGCGGCGTGGGCTGGGCGGCCTGATTCGCGGTGGAATTTAGCCGGTTCAGGGATATACATAACTTTTACAACTTCGCCGCCACCCGCTCGCGGTGCCTTATGCTATGATTCGCAGCTTTGGAGCGACCGACAATTGCGGTCGCGTAGGTGAACCGCTGTCCACTTTCGGCGGAATAACAACAAGTTGTGGTGACAGATGAACAGTGGCTATCTGCATTTTCCGGACTTTGATCCGGTGATTTTTTCCATTGGACCGGTTTCCCTCCACTGGTACGGATTGATGTACCTGGTGGGTTTCGTTTTTGCGATGTGGCTGGCAACGCGCCGGGCGAATCGTCCGGGCAGTGGCTGGACAAAAAACGAAGTTGAAAACCTTCTCTACGCAGGATTTCTCGGTGTTTTCCTCGGCGGCCGTCTCGGCTATGTGCTGTTCTATAACTTCCCGGTTTTCCTGAACGACCCGCTTTATCTGTTCCGTGTGTGGGACGGGGGCATGTCCTTCCACGGCGGTTTGATTGGCGTGATTGTGGTGATGGTTATCTTCGCCAGACGCACCAAACGCAGCTTCTTCCAGGTTTCCGATTTTATAGCTCCGCTGATCCCGTTTGGCCTTGGCGCAGGGCGTCTGGGTAACTTTATCAACGGTGAGCTGTGGGGGCGCGTTGACCCGTCATTCCCATTTACCATGCTCTTCCCTGGTTCGCGCGCAGAAGATGTTGCGCTGCTGCCCGCTCATCCTGAATGGCAGTCGATCTTTGACACCTACGGTGTGCTGCCGCGTCACATGTCTCAGCTGTATGAACTGGCGCTGGAAGGTATTGTACTGTTTGTCATCCTTAACTTGTTTATTCGCAAACCTCGCCCGACGGGCGCGGTCTCCGGCTTGTTCCTGATAGGCTACGGCGCGTTCCGTATCATCGTTGAATTCTTCCGCCAGCCCGACGCCCAGTTTACCGGCGAGTGGGTGCAATACATCAGCATGGGGCAGATCCTCTCCATTCCGATGATCGTTGCAGGCGCAATCATGATGATTTGGGCGTACCGCCATCGTTCGCCACAACACGTTTCCTGAGGAACCATGAAACAGTATTTAGAGTTGATGCAAAAGGTGCTTAATGAAGGCACCCCGAAAAACGACCGCACCGGGACAGGCACGCTGTCTATTTTTGGCCATCAGATGCGTTTTAATCTGCAGGACGGCTTCCCGCTGGTGACCACCAAGCGCTGCCATTTGCGTTCAATTATTCATGAGCTGCTGTGGTTCCTGCAGGGCGACACCAATATTGCCTATCTGCGCGAAAACAAAGTCACCATTTGGGACGAATGGGCCGACGAACAGGGCAATCTTGGTCCGGTTTACGGCAAACAGTGGCGCGCATGGCCTACGCCGGACGGCCGCCATATCGACCAGATCACGACGGTTATTAACCAGTTGAAAAACGACCCGGATTCACGCCGCATTATTGTTTCCGCGTGGAATGTCGGTGAGCTGGACAAAATGGCGCTGGCCCCTTGCCACGCGTTCTTCCAGTTCTACGTGGCGGACGGCAAGCTCTCCTGCCAGCTCTACCAACGTTCCTGCGATGTGTTCCTTGGTCTGCCGTTCAATATCGCCAGCTATGCCTTGCTGGTGCATATGATGGCTCACCAGTGCGATCTGCAACCGGGCGATTTCGTCTGGACCGGTGGCGACACCCACCTTTACAGCAACCACCTGGAACAAACCCGTCTGCAACTAAGCCGTGAACCGCGTGCGCTGCCGAAACTGGTTATCAAGCGTAAGCCTGAGTCGCTATTTGACTACCGTTTCGAAGACTTCGAAATCGAAGGCTACGATCCACATCCGGCCATCAAAGCGCCTGTCGCTATCTGATTTCTACCAACATGTCATAACCGGTGCGGCAACGTACCGGTTTTTTTTACCTGATAATCGTTTCTTCGGCCTTGCTTCCACCCCACCTGCAACTCACTGCAACGTGACGCATTTCCTTCGTACTGCCTCGTAACATCTTTGTTTGCACCTCGATCTGAATGCACCCTAACGACACACTACTGCCATGAAAAAAGAAGATGGCTTCACCCTGATTGAAACCCTCGTCGCAATGGTGCTGATTGTTATCCTGAGCGGTGCTGGTATCTCAGGTTGGCAACGTTGGCAGGCGCAGCAGCGGCTGTGGCAAACCGCATTACAGGTGCGGCATTTACTTGAACGTCTGCGTGATGATGCCAACTGGCACAACCGTTCACAGCTCGTGTATGGCATTCGTGAAGGCGAAGGCTGGTGCCTGGTGAATTCGCCGTCGCAAACCTGTGCTGTCCAGAATGCTTTCTCACTGCAACCTCGTTGGCCTGACGTCACGCTGGTTGATGTGACGCCTTCGCTGGGGTTCTTTGGCCTGCGCAATACGGCCTGGCCTGGCAACATTCGGATACGTAGCAGTGCGGGAGAGTGGCGGGTGGTGGTTTCGGCGTGGGGAAGGATCAGAATGTGCCAGCCATCAGCGGAGAATCTATGTTAGACAAGCAAAAAGGGTTTTCACTGTTGGAAACCGTTCTGGCAATGGCAATCGGCAGCGTGCTGTTACTGGCATCCGCTCGTTTTTTACCGGCACTACAGATGGCGGTAACGCAGCACACCCGTATCCAGACGGTGGAAGACGATCTCTGGCTGCAACTGCGCGGCATCGCAAAACATCTCCAGCGAGCGGGGTATTGCAATGGCAGCTGTAGCGGCCAGCCGCTGGTTATCAGTAGCAGTGGTGATTGCGTCATTGCTCAGTGGGACGCCAACAGCAATGGACGCTGGGAGTCATCGGGAAGCAGCGAACCGGAACAAACCGGTTTTAGGGTGCAAAGTGGCGCACTGGAAATCATGCGCGGAGCAACATCTTGCAGTGGCCGTGGCTGGGAAAAAATCACTGATCCTGCCCAGATGAGCATTGAGTATTTTCATGTTGCTCAGCATCAGACACCGGGGTTTTCACCACAGCTCGCAATTACACTTTCGGCTCGTGTTCCGGGCTATGGCGGGCAACCCCTTACCGCTGATTTGAGCGTGACTGGATATAACTTATGAACCGGCAACGGGGTATGTCATCGCTGGCGTTGGTCTTACTGTTACTGCTGCTGGGCAGCCTGATGTTACACGGTTTAAACCAGCAATTGAGCAGCCATATCTGGCGTGTGAACAGTGAAGCTCAAGGGATACGCAACGCTGCGGAGATCTCTTCGTCCATGGAGTGGGCGCGTCATCAAACCTGGCCAGCCCAGCCTGCTCTGCAGTGCCAGCAAAGCGCTGTGCCCAATGTTCGAAATTGTTTACGCATTTTGGCCGATGGGAGCGCGTTGCTGATTGTCGCAAACGCAGAAGCATCGCTGTGGCAACTAGGGCGTGTGGAGGACGCGCAGGTGCGTTTTTTGCCGCATGGCTGGAGTGATTTTTGCCCACTAAAAGAGGAAGCGTTATGCCAGTCGCCGTAAACAAACAACGAGGCTTTAGCCTTACAGAGGTTCTGCTGGCTATGGTGTTAATGGTGATGGTCGTTACCGCGCTTGGCGGTTATCATCGTGCGTTGGCCTCGGGGTTTGTATCCACCAGCCAGTGGCGACAGTTATGGCGTTATGCCTGGCAACAGGCGCAACCAGAAGCCCCTCCGTTACCACCAGGCTGGCAAGTTCAGCGGGGGCAGACAACCACTGGGGGATGTGTCAGCATCAACGTTACCGTTAATTCGCCAGCGGGCAGGCAGGGGCAAATGACGCGATTATTTTGCCCGAACAGTCAGTAGTCAGGAGCGCTTATGTTAAGGGTTTACCACTCCAATCGTCTGGATGTGCTGGAAGCATTGATGGAGTTTATTGTTGAGCATGACAGGCTCGACGATCCCTTTGAGCCGGAAGTTGTGCTGGTGCAGAGCACCGGCATGGCGCAATGGCTGCAAATGACTCTCGCGCAGAAGTTTAGTATTGCCGCCAATATTACGTTCCCGCTGCCCGCGAGCTTTATCTGGGACATGTTTGTCACCGTTCTGGACGGAATTCCGAAAGAGAGTGCGTTTAACAAGCAGAGCATGAGCTGGAAGCTCATGTCGCTGCTGCCCGGCATGTTAGAGCAGGATGAGTTCACCACGCTGCGACACTATCTGAATGACGACGATGACAAGCGTAAACTCTTCCAGCTCTCTTCACGCGTGGCGGATCTCTACGATCAATATCTGGTTTACCGCCCGGAGTGGCTGACGCGATGGGAAGTGGGTGAACAGATCGACGGGCTGGATGAAGCGCAGCGCTGGCAAGCACCGTTGTGGCGTGCATTGGTGGAACATACTGCCGCACTGGGGCAGCCACACTGGCACCGCGCCAACCTCTATCAGCGTTTTATCGATAAGCTTGAATCGGCCGCGCAGCGGCCCGCCGGTTTGCCTTCGCGCGTTTTTATTTGTGGGATTTCCGCGCTGCCGCCCATCTATCTACAAGCGCTTCAGGCGCTGGGTAAACATATTGATGTCCATCTTTTGTTTACTAATCCCTGTCGCTACTACTGGGGCGACATTAAAGATCCGGCGTTTCTGGCGAAACTGATCACCCGGAATCGTCGGCATCACCGGGAAAACCGACAGTTTCCACTGTTCCGTGATACAGAAAACGCTGAAGGTCTGTTCAATCCAGATGGCGAGCAGGATGTTGGTAACCCTTTGCTGGCTTCGTGGGGCAAACTGGGGCGGGACAATATTTTCCTGCTGGCGGGGATGGATCGCTATGAAGAACTGGATGCTTTCGTCGACATTACGCCCGGCTCGCTGCTGCAAAATCTGAAGTACGATATCCTGGAACTGCAAAATGGTGCTGTTGCAGGCGTAACGGCAGAAGAGTTTTCCCGCAGTGACAAAAAGCGGCTGCTTGATCCCAACGATCGCAGCGTAACGGTGCATATCTGCCACAGCCCGCAACGAGAAGTGGAGATCCTGCATGACCGGCTGCTAACGATGCTGGAAGAGGACCCTGAACTGACACCTCGCGATATCGTGGTAATGGTCGCCGATATCGACAGTTATAGCCCGTATATTCAGGCGGTTTTCGGTAGCGCCAGCGGGGAACGTTATCTTCCCTATGCTATTTCCGACCGCCGCGCGCGGCAGGCGCATCCGGCGCTGCAGGCGTTTATCAGCTTGCTCTCTCTGCCTGACAGTCGCTTTGTCAGTGAAGATGTACTGGCGCTGTTGGATGTTCCTGTGCTGGCAGCGCGTTTCAATATCGATGAAGAAGGGCTGCGTTACCTGCGCTTATGGGTCAATGAATCCGGCATTCGCTGGGGAATGGATGACGACAACGTACGAGAGCTTGAATTGCCGCCGACCGGGCAGCACACCTGGCAATTTGGCCTGACGCGAATGCTGCTCGGTTATGCGATGGAAAGCCGCCAGGGTGAGTGGCAATCAATTTTACCGTATGACGAATCCAGCGGGCTTATCGCGGAGTTAGTCGGTCACCTGGCAGAACTGTTAATGCAGCTTAATATCTGGCGTCGCGGGCTGGCAGAGGCACGGCCACTGGAAGAGTGGCTCCCGGTTTGCCGCGACATGCTCAATGACTTTTTCCTGCCAGACCAGGACACAGAAGCCGCGCTAGCTCTGATTGAACAGCAGTGGCAGGACATTATCGCGCAGGGCGTTGGTGCGAATTACCACGAATCGATCCCACTTTCGTTACTGCGTGACGAGCTTGCTCAACGTCTTGATCAGGAACGTATAAGCCAGCGTTTCCTCGCGGGACCTGTGAATATTTGCACCCTGATGCCGATGCGCTCTATTCCTTTTAAAGTGGTCTGTCTGCTGGGTATGAACGATGGTGTTTACCCGCGCGCACTGCCTCCGCTGGGGTTTGACCTGATGAGCCAGAAGCCGCAGCGTGGCGACCGAAGCCGTCGGGATGATGACCGTTACTTGTTCCTCGAAGCGCTTAACTCTGCACAGCAGCAGCTCTATATCAGCTACATCGGTCGGTCTATCCAGGATAACAAAGAACGCTTCCCCTCGGTGTTGGTGCAGGAGCTGGTGGATTACATCGGGCAGAGCCACTACTTGCCGGGTGATGCATTGCTTAATTGCGATGAAAGCGAGCAGCGGGTAAAGGCACATATCACGCATCTGCATACGCGTATGCCGTTTGATCCGGCAAATTATACGGCTGATGAGTGGCAAAGTTATGTTCGCGACTGGCTACCTGCCGCGAGTTCACAGGGCCAGGCACATGCTGAGTTTATTCAAACACTGGATGACGTGCCGCTTGAAACGCTTACTTTTGATCAGCTTCAGCGTTTTTGGGCGCATCCGGTGCGCGCTTTTTTCCAGATGCGCCTGCGCGTTAATTTCCGCCCGGAAGAGAGTGAAATTCCGGATGCTGAGCCGTTTATCCTTGATGGCCTGAGCCGTTATCAGCTTAATCAGGAGATATTAAATACGCTGGTCGAAGAGCAAGACGCAGAGAAGCTGTTTCGCCGCTACCGCGCGGCTGGCGTACTGCCTTATGGGGCGTTCGGTGAAATTATCTGGGAAACCCAATGTCAGGAGATGCAGGAGCTTGCTAACCGCGTCATTGAATATCGCCAGCCTTCCGACAGCCTCGAAATTGACCTCCATTGCGCAGGGGTTCATCTCACCGGATGGCTGCCGCGTGTTCAGTCAGACGGGCTATTGCGCTGGCGTCCGGCTTTGTTGAACGTTTCGCAAGGCGTGCAACTTTGGCTGGAACATCTTGTCTATTGTGCCAGCGGCGGCACCGGCACCAGCCGCTTGTTAGTCCGCAAAGAGGGCGAATGGTGTTTCCCCGCGCTATCTGCTGATAAGGCACAGGAATATCTGGCAACTCTGATTGAAGGCTATCGGGAAGGCATGGTGAAACCGCTCCTGCTGTTGCCGGAAAGCGGTGGCGCATGGATAAAAGTCTGTTATGACGCGACAAATGATGCCATGGTAAAGGACGAAGAGACGTTACAAAAAGCGCAGAGTAAATTCCTGCAGGCATACGAAGGCAACATGGTGGTACGCGGTGAAGGCGATGATGTGTGGTATCAGCGCTTGTGGCGAACCCTTGAACCTGAGTATTACGCTGAAATTATCGAACAAGCGCAGCGTTTTCTGTTACCGCTTTATCGACACAACCAGTCCGATTGATTGTATAAAAATTGCGCGAAATGGTCGCATCCATTATCATGCGCGACGGTCACGGACTGATATAACAAGAGTGCTGGCTCAGCCAGCACAGATTTACCCGGCTTTCTCGATTACCCCTGGGCGAGCCGGAAAAGTTAATGATGAGGTTCGTGAATGCCCCGCAGCACCTGGTTAAAAGCTATAGTCCTGTTTTTTGCCCTCTGGGCTTCATTCAGTCAAGCAGACAACGGTTGGCAACCTGTTCAGGAAACTATCCGTAAAAGCGACAAAGATACCCGGCAATATCAGGCGATACGCCTTGATAACGGCATGGTCGTGTTGCTGGTGTCCGACGCGCAGGCGGTAAAATCGCTTTCCGCGCTGGTGGTGCCGGTCGGCTCGCTGGAAGATCCTGATGCGCACCCCGGCCTTGCTCACTACCTTGAGCACATGACACTGATGGGTTCGAAAAAATACCCGCAGCCCGATAGCCTGGCCGAATTCCTTAAGTTGCATGGCGGCAGCCATAATGCCAGCACTGCGCCTTATCGCACCGCTTATTATCTGGAAGTGGAGAACAATGCGCTGGAAGGGGCCGTTGACCGTTTGGCCGATGCGATTGCCGCTCCTATGCTGGATAAAAAATATGGTGAACGTGAGCGCAACGCGGTTAACGCCGAGCTGACAATGGCCCGCACCCGTGACGGTATGCGTATGGCGCAGGTCAGCGCGGAAACCATCAACCCGGCACACCCCGGCGCGCGCTTCTCCGGCGGTAACCTTGAAACCCTGAGCGATAAGCCGGGCAGCCCTGTTCACGCCGCGCTGCTGGCGTTTCGCGATAAATATTATTCGGCCAACCTGATGAAGGCGGTGATTTACAGTAACCGCCCATTAGCGGAACTGGCGAAAATTGCCGTCGAAACGTATGGCCGTGTGCCGAATAAAAATATCGACAAGCCGGACATCACTGTTCCCGTGGTGACCGATGCGCAGAAAGGCATCATCATCCATTATGTCCCGGCGGTGCCGCGTAAAGTGCTCCGTGTGGAGTTTCGTATTGATAACAATACCGCCGCGTTTCGCAGCAAAACGGATGAGCTTATTACCTATTTGATTGGCAATCGCAGCCCGGGTACGCTCTCGGACTGGCTGCAAAGCCAGGGGCTGGTAGAGAGCATTCGCGGTGATTCCGATCCGGTGGTGAATGGTAACAGCGGCGTGCTGGCTATATCCGCAACGTTGACCGATAAAGGCCAGGCCAATCGTGACGAAGTCGTGGCCGCCATTTTCAGCTACCTGCAACTGCTGCGGGAAAAAGGCGTTGATAAGCGCTATTTCGACGAGCTGGCACATATTCTCGATCTCGATTTCCGCTATCCCTCAATTACTCGCGATATGGATTACGTCGAGTGGCTGGCGGATACCATGATCCGCGTGCCCGTCGCCCATACGCTGGACTCGGTGAACATTGCCGATCGGTTCGATGCCAAAGCGGTGCAGGCGCGTCTTGATGAAATGACGCCGCAAAATGCACGTATCTGGTACATCAGCCCGAATGAACCGCACAATAAAACGGCCTATTTTGTTGAAGCACCTTACCAGGTGAATAAAATCACACCGGAAACCTATGCCGACTGGCAGACGCGCGAGAGCCGTATCGCGCTGAAATTTCCGGAGTTGAACCCCTACATTCCGGACGACTTCACGCTGATAAAACCCGCGAAGCGGTACGAACATCCTGAACTGATTGTCGATGAGCCGACGCTGCGCGTGGTGTATATGCCAAGCCAATATTTCGCCAATGAGCCCAAAGCGGATGTCAGCGTGGTACTGCGTAACCCACAGGCGATGGATAGCGCGAAAAGTCAGGGGATGTTTGCCCTTAATGATTATCTGGCGGGGCTGGCGCTCGATCAGCTCAGTAATCAGGCGGCGGTCGGTGGCATCAGTTTTTCCACCAATGCCAATAATGGTTTGATGCTTAACGCCAACGGTTATACCCAGCGTTTGCCGCAGCTTTTCCAGGCACTGCTGGCGGGCTATTTCAGCTATACGCCAACGGAAGAACAGCTTGCCCAGGCCAAATCCTGGTATGAGCAGATGATGGATTCCGCCGAAAAAGGCAAAGCGTTCGATCAGGCAATCATGCCTGTCCAAATGTTGTCACAGGTGCCTTATTTCCAGCGTGAAGAGCGTCGCGCATTGCTGCCGTCTATTACCTTGCAGGATATTTTGCACTACCGCGATGCGCTGAAAAATAATGCGCGTCCGGAATTCCTGGTCGTGGGTAACCTGAGCGAACAGCAGACGAAAGACCTCGCTCATGACGTGCAAAAACAGCTTGGCGCTAACGGTACGGTGTGGTGCCGCAATCAGAATGTCGTGGTGGACAAGCAGCAGAATGCGAGCTTTGAAAAAGCGGGCAACAGCACGGATTCCGCACTCGCGGCGGTGTTTGTCCCCACCGGTTTTGATGAGTTCAGCAGTTCGGCATACAGTGCCATGTTAGGGCAAATCGTGCAGCCGTGGTTCTATAACCAACTGCGTACGGAAGAACAACTGGGTTACGCCGTGTTCGCCTTCCCAATGAGTGTGGGTCGCCAGTGGGGCATGGGGTTCTTGTTACAAAGCAACGACAAGCAGCCAGCCTATCTCTGGGAGCGCTACAAGGCTTTCTTCCCCACGGCAGAGGCGAAATTACGGGCAATGAAGCCGGAAGAGTTTGCGCAGCTTCAGCAGGGCGTCATCACGCAACTTACGCAAGCGCCGCAAACGTTAAGTGAAGAAGCTTCCAAACTCAGCAAAGATTTTGATCGCGGCAATATGCGTTTCGATTCGCGTGATAAAGTAGTCGCTCAGATAAAACTGCTGACGCCGAAAAAACTTGCCGATTTCTTCCATCAGGCGGTGGTAGAGCCGCAAGGTATGGCGATCCTGTCGCAGATCTCCGGTAGCCAGAGCGGGAAAGCCGATTATGCTCGCCCGCAGGGCTGGAAGGTCTGGGATAGCACCAGCGCTTTGCAGCAAACCTTACCGAAGATGACCGAGAAAGATGAGAGAAACGACCGCTGAGACCCTTGATCCCTTGCGCTTGCCGCTCACCGGCGAGCGCCTGATTGAAGCCTCGGCGGGTACCGGTAAAACTTTTACCATTGCCGCGCTCTATTTGCGGCTGCTATTAGGGTTAGGCGGTAGCGCCGCCTTCCCGCGCCCGCTCAGCGTTGAAGAACTGCTGGTGGTGACTTTCACCGAGGCCGCGACAGAAGAACTGCGCGGCCGCATTCGCAGTAACATCCATGAGTTGCGCATTGCTTGCCTGCGCGAAACGACCGATAACCCACTGTACGCACGTCTGCTGGACGAGATTGCTGATAAGCAACAGGCGGCGCAGTGGCTGCTGCTGGCAGAGCGGCAAATGGACGAAGCGGCAATCTTTACCATCCACGGTTTTTGCCAGCGCATGCTGAGCCTGAATGCCTTCGAATCCGGCATGCTATTTGAACTGCAATTGCTGGAAGATGAGTCGCTGCTGCGTTACCAGGCCTGTGCGGATTTCTGGCGTCGCCACTGCTACCCGCTGACGCGCGAAATTGCTGAAGTTATCCATGCTTCGTGGAAAGGGCCGCAGGACCTGCTGAAAGCGATAGATCGTTATCTGCAAGGGGAAGCGCCGCAAATTAAAACGCCACCAGCGGCAGACGAAACGCTGGCCTCTCGCCATCAGCAAATCATTGCGCAGATTGGCGAGGTGAAGCGTCAGTGGCGCACTTGCGTCAATGAAATCGAGCCACTGCTCGAAAACTCCGGTATTGACCGGCGCAAATTCAACCGCGGCAACCAGGCGAAGTGGATCGAGAAAATCTCCACCTGGGCGCAGGAAGAGACTCGCAGCTACCTGTTGCCAGACGCGCTGGAAAAATTCACTCAGTCCTTTCTTATTGAACGCACCAAAGCCGACGGCGTCGCGCCGGAACACCCGCTTTTCGTCGCCATTGAAGCCTTGCTGGCGCAGTCATTGACGCTCAACGATCTGGTACTGACCAGCGCGATGCGTGAGATCCGTGAAACGGTGGCAAAAGAGAAACGCCGCCGCGGCGAACTGGGCTTTGACGATATGCTCAGCCGCCTTGATGATGCCCTGCAAAGCCCGAACGGCGAAGCGTTGGCTGCGGCAATCCGCACCCGTTTCCCGGTTGCGATGATCGATGAGTTTCAGGATACCGACCCGCAACAGTACCGTATTTTTAGCCGCATCTGGTTGAAACAGCCGGATTGCGGTTTGTTGTTGATTGGCGACCCAAAACAGGCCATTTACGCGTTTCGCGGCGCGGATATTTTCACCTATATGAAAGCGCGCGATGAAGTGAGCGCCCGCTATACGCTGGACACTAACTGGCGCTCGTCGCCTGGCATGATTGCCAGCGTCAACCAGCTCTTCAGCCGGATGGACGACGCTTTCATGTTCCGTCAAATCCCATTCCTGCCGGTAAAATCCGCCGCCAAAAACGCAGGCTTACGCTTTGCGTATCACGGTGAAACGCAGCCTGCGATGAAGCTGTGGCTGATGGAGGGCGACGGTGTAAGCGTAGGGGATTATCAGGGATTTATGGCGCAGCTATGCGCAGCGCAAATCCGCGACTGGCTGAGCGCCGGGCTGCGGGGCGAAGCGCTACTGTATGAAGGGGAAAACGCGCGGCCAGTAAAAGCGTCGGATATTACCGTGCTGGTGCGTAGCCGCCACGAAGCCTCGCTTATCCGCGATGCGCTGACGTTACTGAATATTCCGTCTGTGTACCTTTCCAACCGCGACAGCGTCTTTGAAACACCGGAAGCGCAGGAGTTGCTGTGGCTATTGCAGGCGGTGCTTGCGCCGGAACGCGAAAGTACGCTACGCAGTGCACTGGCGACATCCTTGCTGGGACTCACCGCGCTGGACATTGATGCGCTCAACCAAAATGAGCTGGCGTGGGATGAGATTGTCGAAGAGTTTTCCGGCTATCGCGAGTTGTGGCAGAAACGCGGTGTTATGGCGATGCTGCGCAGGCTGATGAGTGCGCGACATGTGGCGGAAAACTTACTGGCGACCCCCGGCGGTGAACGTCGGCTGACGGATATCCTGCACATCAGCGAATTGTTGCAGGAGGCGGGTACGCAGTTGGAAAGTGAACACGCGCTTACCCGCTGGCTGGCGCAGCGTATCGCGGAGCCGAACGCTAACGCTTCGAGCGAGCAACTGCGGCTGGAGAGCGATAAACATCTGGTGCAGATTGTCACCATCCACAAATCGAAAGGGCTGGAGTATCCGCTGGTCTGGCTGCCGTTTATCGCCAATTTCCGCATTCAGGATCAGGGCTTTTACCACGATCGCGATTCTTTTGCCGCCGTGCTCGATCTCAGCCATGGTGAAGAAAGCGTTGCGCTGGCGGAAGCGGAACGTCTGGCTGAAGATCTGCGTTTGCTGTACGTGGCATTGACGCGCTCGGTCTGGCATTGCAGTTTAGGGGTTGCTCCACTGTTTCGTCGCCGTGGCGAAAAAGCCGGAGCCAGTGATTTTCACCAGAGCGCGCTGGGGCGACTTTTGCAAAAAGGCGAAGCGCTGGATGCCGCAGCGTTGCGTAATGTTTTGCAGCAACTGTGCAATGACGATATTGCCCTTGGCATCCCTTCAATGCCGGACGCCGAGCGCTGGCAACTGCCGCAAACGGAATCACCGACGCTGAGCGTGCGTGAAATCACGCGGCGCATCAGCGATGACTGGCGTGTCACCAGTTATTCCGGCTTGCAACAGCGTGCTCATGGCATCGCTCAGGATCTGCTGCCGCGTCTGGATATTGACGCAGCCGGAGAGCGAGAGGCGTTGCAGGAGCCGGTGCTAACGCCGCACCAGTTTCCGCGTGGCGCGGCACCGGGAACATTTTTGCATAGCTTGTTTGAAGACCTGGATTTTACGCAGCCTGTAGCCGACGCTTGGGTTGAAGAAAAACTGCTGGCGGGCGGTTACGAAGCACACTGGCAGCCGGTGCTAAGCCGCTGGCTGGAAACAGTGTTGCATGTGCCGCTGGCACAAACAGGCATCTCCCTTAGCCAGTTGACGAACAAAGAGAAACAGGTGGAGATGGAGTTTTACCTGCCAATTAGCGCCACGTTAAGCGCGGAGGCGCTGGATGAACTCATCCGGCGTTATGATCCGCTATCGGCTGGCTGTCCGCCGCTCGATTTTCGCGATGTGCGCGGCATGTTGAAAGGGTTTATCGACCTGGTGTTTCGCCACAACGGGCGTTATTACCTGCTGGATTATAAATCCAACTGGCTGGGCGAGAGCGCGGAAGCCTACACGCAAGCAGCTATGGCGGCGGCGATGCAGTCGCACCGCTACGACTTGCAGTACCAGCTTTACAGCCTGGCGTTGCACCGTTTTTTGCGCCATCGCATTACAGGGTATGACTACGAACACCATTTCGGCGGCGTGATTTATCTCTTCCTGCGTGGTGTAGAAGCGCAAAACCCACAGCAGGGGATTTTCACTATCCGGCCTGATGTTGAATTGATTACCCAAATGGACGACCTGTTCGCAGGCGTTGCGCCGGAGGTTGCGCCATGAGTATGCGAAGTTTGCTACAGGAAGCGGTGGAGCAGAAGCTGCTGCGCGCGCTGGATGTGCAGTTTGCGCTGACGGTCGCCACGGAGCAGGAACCTGGCGTAATGCTGGCTGCAGCGTTGCTGAGCCACGATACCGGTGAAGGGCACGTATGTCTGCCGCTCGCGCGTCTTACGCTTGAGACATACGGTAATGACTCGCCGCTGTTTAGCGAGTTATTTGCGCTCGCGGGCAATCCGGATGACTGGGATAGCGTCTTGCTGAGTTCGCCCGCCGTGAGCGAAAGTGAAGCCGCTACGCCGATGATCCTCACCGATTCTCGCCTCTACCTGAACCGTATGTGGTGTCATGAGCGGCGGGTTGCCGCGTTTTTTGCCGCACAAGCGCCACTGCAGGATGTCGATGAAACGCGAATGGCGCAGACGCTGGAGACGCTATTTCCATCCTCGTCGGGAACGGAAATCAACTGGCAAAAAGTGGCCGCCGCCGTGGCGCTCACCCGGCGGATTTCGGTGATTTCCGGTGGACCAGGAACCGGAAAAACCACGACCGTGGCAAAACTGCTTGCGGCGCTGGTACAGATAGTGGACGGCGACAAGTGCCGTATCTGCCTTGCCGCGCCAACCGGGAAAGCCGCTGCGCGCCTGACCGAATCGCTGGGCAGTGCGCTACGCCAGTTGCAACTGGATGCACGACAAAAAGCGATGTTGCCGGATGAAGCCAGTACGCTGCACCGGTTGCTTGGCGCGCAGCCCGGCAGCCAGCGAATGCGTCACCACGCCGGCAATCCGTTGCATCTGGATGTGCTGGTCGTCGACGAAGCCTCAATGATCGATTTACCCATGATGTCGCGATTAATCGATGCGCTGCCGTCGCGGGCGCGGGTGATTTTCCTTGGCGATCGCGATCAACTGGCCTCGGTGGAGGCGGGCGCGGTGCTGGGTGATATCTGCGCGTGGGTCAATGCCGGGTATAGCGCTGAACGCGCGGCGCAATTGTCGCGTCTGACCGGCGCAACGGTTCCCGAAGGTATCGCCGACGCGGGCAGCTTGCGTGACAGCCTCTGTTTGCTGCAAAAAAGCTACCGCTTTGGCAGTGATTCTGGGATTGGTCAACTCGCCGCCGCTGTCAATCGGGGCGATAAACGCGCCATGCAAGCAGTATTCAGCCAGGGCTTTACGGATATTGAGCGTAAACCTTTGCACAGCGCGGAAGAGTACCAGGACATGATTGACGATGCGCTTGCGGGTTATGCGCGCTTTCTCTCATTGGTGCGAAGCCATGCCGAACCGAAAGCTGTGATTGCCGCCTTTGGTGAATACCAGCTGCTCTGCGCCTTGCGTGAAGGGCCGTTTGGTGTCGGCGGGCTGAATGAGCGGCTGGAACTGGCGCTGGTACGTCAGCACCACATTACCCGCCTTGCACATTCGCGCTGGTATCACGGGCGACCGGTGATGATTTCGCGTAACGACTCGGCACTGGGGCTGTTTAATGGCGATATCGGTATCGCGCTGGATCAAGGGCAGGGGATCCGCGTCTGGTTCCCGATGCCGGACGGCGAGATCAAACCGGTGTTGCCAAGCCGCTTGCCGGAGCATGATACCGCGTGGGCGATGACAGTACATAAATCGCAGGGTTCGGAGTTTGATCATGCCGCGCTGATCCTGCCGGGACAGATTGCGCCTGTGGTGACGCGTGAACTGGTTTACACCGCTATTACCCGCGCCCGTAATCGCTTGTCGGTGTATGCCGACGAACGCGTGCTGGGGCAGGCGATTGCAACGCGTACTGAACGGCGCAGCGGGCTGGATTCACTCTTTCGTTCGCGGATGTAAAAAGCCCCCGCAGAAGGCGGGGGCGAAAGTTCAGGTGAGATCGGCCATCAGCACTTTTGACCGGCGCTGGTAGTTGTACATCTCTTTTTTGGTTTCCGGCAAAGAATCAATATCTACAGGCGTGAAACCGCGCTCCTGGAACCAGTGAATGCTGCGGGTGGTCAGCACAAACAGTTTGCTCAGACCAATCTGTCTTGCCTGTGCCGCAATGCGCTCCAGCAGCACTTCCCCGCGCGATGAACTGCGGTAATCAGGATGAACCGCTACGCAGGCCATTTCACCGATTTTCTCTTCCGGGAAAGGATAAAGCGCCGCACAGGCGATGGTCAGGTTATCGCGCTCGATAATCGTGAACTTGTCGATCTCCATCTCAAGCTGTTCGCGCGAGCGGCGCACCAGGATCCCTTGCTGTTCCAGCGGGCGGATAAGCTCCAGGATCCCGCCGATATCATTGATGGTGGCGCGGCGGATCTGCTCGGCGCTCTCCATCACAATTTGCGTACCGATCCCGTCGCGCGAGAAGAGTTCCTGCAACAGCGCACCATCTTCCTGGTAGCTGATTAAATGGCTGCGGCGCACACCGCTACGGCAAGCTTTGACCGCGCCACGCAGGAAACGCACGGTGCCGGAGTGGTAATCGCCACGCGCTTCCAGCGTCTCGACGCGCGCCTGCGCTTCATTCGGGAACAGCTCAGAAACAATATCGCCCTCATCGTTCATCACACCTTGTGACGAACAAAAGCCGATCATCTTTTCTGCTTTCAGTTTGATAGCAAGCTGAGTGGCGATCTCTTCCGAGGTCAGGTTAAAACTTTCGCCAGTGACCGAAACCGCGACCGGCCCCATCAGCACAATCGCGCCGCTGGCGAGTTGGCGGTGAATCGCTTCTTCATCAATACGACGAATACGGCCGCTGTGGCAGTAATCGACACCATCATCCACGCCCAACGGCTGAGAGATAATGAAATTACCGCTAACGACATTAATATGCGCGCCTTGCAATGGGGTATTGTTGAGGCTCATCGACAGACGTGCGGTGATGTCCAGTTGCAACAACCCGGCGGCTTGCTTAACCAGTTCGAGCGTTTTAGCGTCGGTAACGCGGGTATGTTTGTGGTAAATCGGCTCGTGGTTGTGTTCGGCGAGATTGGCGTCTATCTGCGGACGCGCGCCGTAAACCACTACCAGCCGGATACCGAGGCTATGCAGTAGGCCGATGTCATTGACAATACTGGAAAAGTTCTCATGCTCAATGGCTTCACCGCCGAGCATAATGACAAACGTCTTGCCACGGTGGGCATTAATATAGGGAACGGAGTGGCGAAATCCCTGCACCAGTTCGGTTCTACGCTCTTTTACCACGGCCTGTCCTCAATGCATGATTATTCGTAAATTGTGTATTTTTATTCTTTTCTGCCGTCGCGTGCAAGTGCAAATTTTGGTGTCGCGTAACAAATGTTCCTCGTCGCAGCCCGCGGGCAGACATATGTTTACCCTTTAATAGATGACAGTTTATGCATCATTCGTTAAAGTTTTCGGTCAATTTTGACGAATATTATTACGTATTTAAAAATTGCTCGGGAGAAGCATGTCAGGAAGTCAATCAGCGCTGAGCCGCCGCCGATTTTTAAAAGGTGCGGGGGCCATGTGGTTATTAAGCGTGAGCCAAATTGGTTTGGCTGCAGTCAGCCAGGTGGTGGCGGTTCGCGTCTGGCCAGCGTCAAGCTATACGCGCGTGACGGTGGAATCGAACCATGTCGTCAAATATAAGCAGTTCGCGTTGAGTAACCCCGACCGGCTGGTGGTGGATCTCGAAGGTGTGCATCTTAACTCCGTGTTAAAAGGCATGGGCGCACAGATCCGTGGCGACGATCCTTATATCAAATCCGCGCGAGTGGGGCAGTTCGATCCACAGACGGTGCGCATGGTGTTTGAGCTTAAGCAGGACGTGAAGCCGCAGCTGTTTGCGCTGGCACCGGTGGCCGGTTTTAAAGAGCGACTGGTGATGGATCTCTACCCGGCGAATGCGAAAGATGTGCAGGACCCGCTGCTGGCGCTGCTTGAAGAGTACAACAAAGGCGATCTTGAGCAGCAGGTGCCGCCCGCAGAGAGTGGCCCGAAGCCGGGGAAAGCCGGACGTGACAGGCCAATCGTGATCATGCTCGATCCTGGCCACGGCGGTGAAGATCCGGGGGCGATGGGGAAATATCGTACCCGAGAAAAAGATGTGGTGCTGCAAATCGCGCGTCGGCTGCATGCGCTGATCGAGAAAGAGAGCAATATGAAATCCTATATGACGCGCAACGAGGATGTATTTATTCCGTTGAAAGTGCGCGTTGCCAAGGCGCAAAAACAGCGCGCTGACCTGTTTGTGTCGATTCACGCTGATGCTTTCAGCAGCCGCCAGCCGAGCGGTTCTTCCGTTTTTGCGTTGTCGACGAAAGGGGCGACCAGTACCGCAGCGAAATATCTGGCGGAAACGCAGAACGCGTCGGACTTAATCGGTGGGGTGAGCAAGAGCGGCGATCGTTATCTGGATCACACCATGTTCGATATGGTGCAGTCGTTAACGATTAATGACAGCCTGAAGTTTGGCAAAGCGGTGCTTAACAGGCTCGGGAATATCAATAACCTGCATAAAAATCAGGTTGAGCAGGCCGGCTTCGCGGTGCTGAAAGCGCCGGATATTCCGTCGATTCTGGTGGAAACCGCGTTTATCAGTAACGTGGAAGAGGAGCGTAAGCTGAAGACGGCGAAATTCCAGCAGGAAGTGGCAGAGTCGATTCTGGCAGGGATTAAAGCCTACTTCTCGGATGGCGCGACGCTGGCGAGAAGGGGATAACAGAATGGCGCTGAGAAGCGCCATTTTCTTTTGCGAACCGCAGAAACAAAAAAACACCCGTTAAGGTGTTTATTGTGTTGGTTGCGGGGGCCGGATTTGAACCGACGACCTTCGGGTTATGAGCCCGACGAGCTACCAGGCTGCTCCACCCCGCGTCCGTCTTGTTTACACTTCCATCATGTAAACTTTTTTCTTCACATTTTAATTGGTTGCGGGGGCCGGATTTGAACCGACGACCTTCGGGTTATGAGCCCGACGAGCTACCAGGCTGCTCCACCCCGCGTCCGTGGATGCGCACTATACTCTGCAAACGTATTGATGCAACCTTTTTTTTGCGTGGATCGCATAATTGACGGGATTATGTGTAAAAACAATACAATCCGTTTATTTTTTGCACTAAATTAGCGCCGAGTAGTGCTGGCGCATTTCATTAGCGGGTGGGGTTTGTTATCTTCACCCCGCTCCGGGTTAATCAGAAGATGAGAGATAATGAAAGGACGTTGGGTTAAGTTCGCACTCACAGGCGCAATGGTGGCAATTCTCGCGGCCTGCTCTTCAAAACCGACCGATCGCGGTCAACAGTATAAAGACGGAAAATTTTCCCAGCCTTTTTCCCTGGTCAATCAACCTGACGCCGTAGGTGCGCCAATCAATGCCGGAGACTTCTCCGAGCAGGTCAATCAAATTCGCAGCGCCTCACCGCGCCTCTACGGCAGCCAGAGCGGTGTGTATAACGCGATTCAGTCGTGGCTGATGTCCGGTGGCGATACGCGTAATTTACGCCAGTACGGTCTCGACGCCTGGCAAATGGAAGGCACCGACAACTATGGCAACGTGCAATTCACCGGTTACTACACGCCGGTCGTGCAGGCGCGCCATACACGCCAGGGCGAATTTCAGTACCCGATTTACCGTATGCCGTCTAAACGTGGTCGTCTGCCGTCCCGCGCGGAAATTTACGCCGGCGCGCTCAGCGACAGCTATGTGCTGGCGTACAGCAACTCGCTGATGGACAACTTTATTATGGATGTGCAGGGCAGCGGCTATATCGATTTTGGCGACGGCAGCCCACTTAACTTCTTCAGCTATGCAGGGAAAAACGGTCACGCTTATCGCAGTATCGGCAAAGTGCTGATCGACCGGGGGGAAGTGAAGCGTGAAGATATGTCGATGCAGGCGATTCGTGAATGGGGCGAAAAACATAGCGAATCGGAAGTCCGCGCGTTGCTGGAAGAGAATGCGTCATTCGTCTTCTTTAAGCCGCAATCCTGGGCACCGGTAAAAGGAGCCAGTGCTGTGCCGCTGATTGGCCGTGCTTCTGTCGCTTCCGACCGGTCGATTATTCCGCCGGGCACGACGTTGCTGGCAGAAGTGCCGCAACTGGATAACAACGGCAAGTTCAATGGCAAATATGAACTGCGCCTGATGGTGGCGCTGGATGTCGGCGGCGCAATCAAAGGCCAGCACTTCGATATTTATCAGGGCATTGGCCCGGATGCGGGTCACCGCGCCGGATGGTACAACCATTATGGCCGCGTATGGGTGTTGAAAAACGCCCCCGGAACCGGCGCTGGCGGCGGCGTGTTCAGTGGTTGAGTATGCTACACTCGCCCCTCTTCCGGACCCGGAAGAGGAGCTTTCGTTTCATCTTGAGGTTTGTTTATGTCAGCAGTAATCAGTGACGCCTGGCGCCAGCGCTTTGGCGGCACCGCGCGGTTGTATGGTGAAAAAGCGCTGCAATGGTTTGCCGACGCGCATATCTGTGTGGTGGGCATTGGCGGTGTCGGTTCGTGGGCGGCAGAAGCGCTGGCGCGTACCGGCATTGGCGCGATCACGCTGATTGATATGGATGATGTCTGCGTCACGAACACCAACCGGCAAATCCACGCCCTGCGTGAAAATGTGGGGCTAGCAAAAGCCGAGGTGATGGCGGAGCGTATTCGCCAGATAAACCCGGAGTGCCTGGTGACGGTGGTCGATGATTTTGTCACTGCCGATAACGTTGCACAGTTGATGAACCGTGATTACAGCTATGTGATTGACGCCATTGACAGTGTGCGCCCAAAAGCAGCGCTCATTGCTTATTGCCGACGCAATAAGATCCCGCTGGTGACGACCGGCGGCGCGGGTGGGCAGATTGATCCGACCCAGATCCAGGTGAGCGATCTGGCGAAAACCATTCAGGATCCGCTGGCGGCGAAACTGCGCGAGCGGTTAAAAAGCGATTTTGGCGTGATCAAAAACAGCAAAGGTAAGCTGGGCGTGGATTGCGTATTTTCCACTGAAGCGCTGGTTTACCCGCAGGCTGACGGCTCCGTGTGCGCAATGAAAAGCACGGCGGAAGGGCCAAAACGTATGGATTGTGCTGCCGGTTTCGGTGCGGCGACGATGGTAACCGCGACGTTTGGATTTATCGCGGTCTCCCATGCGCTGAAAAAACTGATGGCGAAAGCGGAGCGTCAGGCCAGCGCCTGACGGGCTGCATCCTGCACGGCGGCCGCCAGCGCCGCCAGCCCCTGGCTACGCGATGCGCTAAGCTGGGTGCGTAACCCCAACTCATCAAACAGCGCCAGTGGATCGTGATTCACCAGCGTTTCCGGGGATTTTCCTTCTACGGCGGTCAGCAGAACCGCCAGCAACCCGCGTACGATGCGGCCTTCACTGTCGCCAAAAAAGTGCATTTTCCCGTTCGCGCTGAGCGTGGAGCCCAGCCAGACACGGTTTTCGCAGCCGGGAATTTCCCGCGCCTGCGCTTTTAATTCATCCGTTGCTGCGGGTAACTGCTTACCAAGCAGGATCAACTGGCGATACTTCTCTTCCCACTGATTGAGTGCGACAAATGTCTGGCGCAGTGTCTCTTCGGTTACTACCGTGCCGAACGGATGTCCGGCAAAAGCAGGGCTGGTCATGCATCCCCCAGAATGTCGAGCGCGCGATCAACGGCACTGATCAGCGCATCAACATCGTGTTGCGTATTATAAGGGGCAAATGAAGCGCGCAGCGTACCATTGACACCCAGCGCCGCCAGCAACGGCTGAGCGCAGTGTTGACCGGCACGCAGCGCGATGCCGTAGCCGGCAAGTAGCGTCACCATATCGCTATGGTGAATACCGTCAAAATCGAAAGCTAACAGGCTGGAATCCTGGCAGCGGAACGAGCGGAAACCCGGGCGCTGCGCCAGTTGCTCCTCTGCAAGCGTGGCTAACCCACGGCTGTAGCTCTCCGCCTGGACGATATCCAGCGTATCCAGCCACTCGAGCGCGGCGCTTAAACCAATCACCCCCGCGACGTTAGGCGTCCCGGCTTCCAGTTTGTACGGCACCGGTTGCGTGGTGAATCCATCAAACGTCACTTCGGTAATCATCTTGCCGCCACCGAGCCACGGTGTCATTTCATTGAGCAGTTCCGCTTTGCCATACAGCGCACCGATGCCGTTTGGTCCATACAACTTATGGCCGGAGAAGGCGTAGAAGTCGATATCCAGACGCTGAACGTTCGCCGGGAAATGCACCACGCCTTGTGCGCCGTCGACCACCACGACCATGCCTGCTGCATGTGCCAGGGTAATGGCGCGTTCCAGATCCGGGCAGCCGCCAGTGACGTTGGACATCTGTCCGAGCGCCAGAATCCGGCTACGCGGGGTAATTAACTGCGGTAATTGCGCGATATCCGGCAGGTGATCGACACCCAGCGGTAATTTCACCACTTTTGCGCCCGTTTGCTGCGCGACCATCAGCCACGGCACCAGGTTCGCGTGGTGTTCCGCTTCACTGACGAGGATTTCATCCCCGGCTTGCAGACGCGGGCGAGCGTAGCATTGCGCGACCATATTGATGGCTTCAGTGGTGCCGCGCGTCCAGACGATATTTTTCCCGGACGGCGCGTTTAGCAGGGCGGCAACCTGTTCGCGCGCGGCTTCATAGCGGGCGGTGAGCTGCTGCGCCTGCGCGAACTGGCTGCGATGCACGTTGCCAGCGCTCAGGCTGTAGAACTGTTGCGTGGCGTCAATCACGGCTTGCGGCTTCAGAGCTGTGGCGGCGCTGTCGAGATAGACGCCCGCATCGGCAAGCGCCGGAAACTGCGCGCGAAAGTGCGCTGGGTTAAATGCGTTCATGCGATTCCTCATCTAATTACCAAGATCGTCGCGCAATTTTTCGGTCGTAGCAAGGCAGTTGATAACCATCGGAATTGTCTGTTTGTCCTGGCAGAGTTCAGTAAGCAGGTTATGCTGAATAGTGTTAGTTAATCGTTCGAGACTCTTCCACGAAGAGTATTTCACAGCATTAATTGCCAGAAGGAGAAGAAGATGAAAAAGGCTGCCGCAATTATTTCTGCATGTGCTTTTGCTTTTGCCCTGAGCGCCTGTTCCAGCCCGAACTATGCGTTACATACCAACGACGGTCGTACGATTATTTCGGAAGGTAAACCGAAAACCGACGATCAGACCGGCATGATCTCTTATAAAGACGCCAACGGTAATGAGCAACAGATCAACCGTACCGACGTCAAAGAGATGGTCGCGCTGGAGAAATAACCCTGATTTCAGGCAAAAAAAAGCACCGCAATCTTGCGGTGCTACATTAATCACTATGGACAGACAGGGTAAATGTACAGGAAGTGAAAAAGGGGTAGCGTTGCTACCGGGGTCTGAATAGCAGACCAAATTGCAAACACAACAACACAACATCACAACCGTAAGCCAAAAGCCCTTCAGAACACGCATTCCAAAAAAAGCTTCTCGTTCCGGCTCAGGAAGTGCCGCCACTATAGGTATTTGCTGGTAGAAGCTCAACGGACAATTTATAATGGCTCAGATAAAAAAAACTAATAGGTTAAACACTGTTTCCTGTTTGTTAATTTGCCTTTACATCTAAGCCTGATAACCATGTCCAAGCGATTACCACCACTCAATGCATTACGTGTTTTTGATGCCGCTGCCCGTCATCTGAGTTTTACTCGTGCCGCCGATGAGCTTTTTGTGACGCAGGCCGCAGTAAGCCACCAAATCAAGTCTCTCGAGGATTTTCTCGGCCTGAAACTGTTCCGTCGACGCAACCGTTCGCTGCTGCTTACCGAGGAAGGTCAGAGTTATTTTCAGGATATCAAAGAGATATTTTCCCAGCTCAATGAGGCCACCCGCAAACTACAAGCACGCAGTGCAAAAGGCGCGCTAACGGTGAGTTTATTGCCCAGTTTTGCCATTCAATGGTTGGTGCCGAGACTCTCCAGCTTTAACTCAGCTTATCCGGGAATCGACGTGCGCATTCAGGCGGTTGACCGGGAAGAGGACAAACTGGCGGACGATGTCGACGTGGCGATTTTTTACGGACGCGGCAACTGGCCTGGGCTGCGTGTTGAAAAATTGTACGCAGAATACTTGCTACCGGTGTGTTCCCCATTATTACTCACCGGCGATAAGGCATTGAAAACACCAGCAGATCTGGCGCATCACACCTTACTCCATGACGCTTCTCGTCGCGACTGGCAAACTTATACGCGCCAGTTAGGTCTTAATCTTAACGTTCAGCAGGGACCTATTTTCAGCCACAGCTCAATGGTGCTGCAGGCAGCTATCCACGGACAAGGGGTCGCGCTGGCCAACAACGTAATGGCACAGTCCGAAATTGAGGCAGGCCGTCTGGTCTGCCCATTTAATGATGTTCTGGTCAGCAAGAACGCGTTTTATCTGGTTTGTCATGACAGCCAGGCAGAACTGGGTAAAATAGCCGCCTTTCGTCAGTGGATCCTGGCAAAAGCGGCCAGCGAACAGGAAAAGTTCCGTTTCCGTTACGAACAATAATTCGCGCGCGTACGTCGCGTATGACTTTTAGGGTACTCACATGACCAGCCGTTTTATGCTGATTTTTGCCGCGGTAAGCGGTTTTGTGTTCGTCGCGCTGGGGGCTTTCGGTGCGCACGTTTTACGTAAATCTTTGGGCGTGGTGGAGATGAGTTGGATCCAGACCGGGCTCGAATATCAGGCGTTCCACACGCTCGCGGTGCTTGGGCTTGCGGTGGCGATGCAGCGCCGCATCAGCATCTGGTTTTACTGGAGCAGCGTTTTTTTGGCGTTCGGCACCGTGTTGTTTAGCGGCAGCCTTTATTGCCTGGCGCTCTCGCATTTACGCCTGTGGGCGTTTGTTACGCCAGTCGGTGGCGTCTGTTTTCTCATCGGCTGGGCATTAATGTTAGTTGGCGCAATTCGTCTGAAACGTAGGGGCGTTGTTCATGAATAAAGTGGTGTTGCTGTGCCGCCCAGGTTTTGAGAAAGAGTGCGCAGCAGAAATTACCGATAAAGCCGGGCGCCTTGAGGTGTTCGGTTTCGCGCGTGTGAAAGAGAACGCGGGCTACGTTGTTTTCGAATGTTACCAGCAGGACGACGCTGACAAAGTGGCACGCGAGCTGCCGTTCAGTTCGCTGATTTTTGTCCGTCAGATGTTTGTCGTCAGTGAACTGCTGCGCGACCTGCCGCCGGAAGATCGCATTACACCGATCGTCGGCATGCTGCAGGGTGTCGTGGATAAAGGCGGCGATCTGCGTGTCGAAGTGGCCGATACCAACGAAAGCAAAGAGTTGATGAAGTTTTGTCGCAAGTTTACCGTTCCGCTGCGCAGTGCGCTGCGTGAAGCGGGTATCCTGGCGCGTAGCGATTCACCGAAGCGTCCGGTCGTTCATGTGTTCTTTATTGCGCCGGGTTGCTGTTACACCGGTTATTCGTATTCGTTTAACAACTCGCCGTTCTATATGGGCATCCCGCGTCTGAAGTTTCCATCCGATGCGCCGAGCCGTTCAACGCTGAAACTGGAAGAGGCGTTCCACGTCTTTATTCCGGCAGATGAGTGGGACGAACGCCTGGCAAATGGTATGTACGCGGTCGATCTCGGTGCGTGCCCTGGTGGTTGGACCTATCAACTGGTGAAACGCAACATGTGGGTGGCTTCTGTGGATAACGGTCCGATGGCGCAAAGCCTGATGGATACCGGCCAAGTGACCTGGCTGCGTGAAGATGGTTTCCGCTACCGACCGAACCGCAACAACATCTCATGGATGGTGTGCGACATGGTGGAGAAACCGGCGAAAGTCGCCGCACTGATGGCGCAGTGGCTGACCAATGGCTGGTGCCGGGAAACCATTTTCAACCTCAAGCTGCCAATGAAAAAGCGCTACGAAGAAGTGTCGAACAACCTGGCTTATATTCAGGCGCAACTGGATGAACACAACATTTCCGCACAGATCCAGGCGCGTCAGCTGTATCACGACCGCGAAGAAGTGACGGTACATGTGCGCAGAATGTGGGCTGCAGTAGGCGGGCGTCGCGACGAGCGCTAGCTGCCAGTTCGTCCGGCTATCTTATGTATCCGGACGATGCGCAAAAGCCTTTTCGTTTCGGCTCTTGCGCACAGGGCGGGTTCGGAGAATCTGCACGATAACGCCAGCAATGCTGGCGTTAATTTTTGGTGGTTTTCGCCAGTTCGCTCACCAGCGGCAGCATGATGCGCACCACGTCGCGGCTGCGGCGCTCAATGCGCCCCGGTAGCGCCTGGTCGATATACTGTTGGTTATCCAGCCGGGCATTATGGTGGCTCACGCCTTCCGGGAAGGTTTTGGATTTGGCGCGCTGCTGGTTGCCGTCTTTCAGACCCAGCGACCAGTTTGTCGCTTCCACCGACAGCACCGGAATAGACGCCTGATCAAACACCTGCGCATCATTAGCGCTGTGGTTGCTTTTTGTGGTTGTGACCGGAGCGCTCATCGCCAGAATCCCGTGCGAACGGGCAATCGCCAATGCCCGATCCCGCGTCAGTTTGCGCACAGAAGCCGGGGTGTTTTTCCCGCTATTAAAGTAGAGCTTGTCGCCAACGATCAGGTTATTCATGTTGATCACCAGCAGCGTGTTTTTGCGCTCTTTGTCGGTCATTCGCGCGAGATAGTTCTCTGCGCCAAGCTGGCCTTCCTCTTCGCCGCTGGTGGCGACAAAACGAATACCGTATTGCGTTGGCGTCTGCTTCAGCGCTTGCGCCAGCTCAAGCATTACGCCCACTGCTGCGGCGTTATCATCCATCCCCTGCAGTGTTAAACCGCCAAGGTTGTTGTCGACATCCGCATCGCTGCGCGGCGCGTAGGTATCGAGGTGCGCCATAATAATGATCTGCTGCGGCAGTTTGCCTTCATGCGCGGCAATCACCGTGCTGCCGGTAACGTTTTGCCAGTTCTGCTGGTTATCTTTCGCTGTATAGCGGTAACGGGTTTTGAATTTGCGGATATCGCTCTGGTAGCCCATTTGTTCAAATTGTTGCTGAACATAGTCCGCCGAGAGCATTTCGGCGGGGGTGCCGGTCATACGTCCTGGGAACAGGGTGGCAATGTGACGCGCCTGCTCAGTAGCAAAGTCGCCGGGTTGAGAGGTCCGGGCAGAAACCGGGAGGATAAAGCATACGCCGAGCGCCAGGGCAGCGGTACGGAGGCGCAATGCGGAAAACATAGTGAGTCCTTTAAGCAGCAGAATTTTTACCGCGCTTAGTATGAAACTGTGACCCGCTTTACACAATTTCATTTCTTCTTAACCTTCCGAAAATACTGATGTTAAGCACTTTTTGATATTTGCTTTGCACAAGCGTTATTCCTTTGCGGAACTACTCATTCCAATTCGTAATTTCATTCGTTCTAAACCGCCCCCTATAGTCCCTCTATTGCTGGTCTCGAGTGAGTTACTGCGTTGTGGATTACCTGCCGTTATTTGCTGCTGTAAAAGACCGCCCCGTTTTGGTGATTGGCGGCGGTGAAATCGCCGCGCGCAAAATCGCCTTTTTGCGTCGGGCTGGCGCACATGTGCAAGTGGTAGCGCGACGGTTGGAACCGCAGTTGCAGCAACTTGCCGATGCGCAATCCATTCACTGGCTGGCTACCGCGTTTGACGAATCGCAGCTGGAGGCGGTTTTCCTGGTGATAGCCGCCACCAACGATTCGGCGCTGAACCGCCGGGTGTTTGACGCCGCCAATGCGCGTCATCGGTTGGTGAATGTTGTGGACGATCAGCCGCTGTGCTCCTTTATTTTCCCGTCGATTGTCGATCGCTCGCCGTTGCTGGTGGCGATCTCTTCCGGCGGCAACGCACCTGTGCTGGCGCGGTTACTGCGTGAAAAGATTGAAGCGCTGCTGCCGGGAAATCTCGGGCGCTTGGCAGAGGTTGCCGGGCGCTGGCGGACGCGCATCAAAGCGTTTCGCCGTACCACCGATGAGCGGCGTCGTTTTTGGGAAACCGCTTTTCGCGGGCGTTTTGCCAGCCTGATGGCAGCGGGTGACGAACCGGCAGCGGAAAAAGCGCTGGAAGCGGAACTGACTCAACCAGGTTCAAGCGGCGGTGAAATCATGCTTGTCGGTGCCGGGCCAGGCGATGCCGGACTGTTGACGTTGCGGGGTTTGCAGGTTATCCAGCAGGCAGACGTTGTGTTTTATGACCACCTCGTAAGTGATGCAGTGCTGGAGCTGGTGCGGCGAGATGCCGAGAAAATCTGCGTCGGTAAACGTGCCGGTTCGCACGCTGTCGCGCAGCATGATACCAACCGCATGTTGGTGGAAGCGGCGCGCGAGGGGAAAACGGTGGTGCGCCTGAAAGGCGGCGATCCGTTTATCTTCGGACGCGGCGGTGAAGAGCTACAGGCCGCCGCTGCGGCGGGCATTCCTTTCCAGGTGGTGCCGGGCGTTACGGCAGCATCGGGTGCGACAGCCTATGCAGGCATCCCGCTGACGCACCGGGATTTTGCCCAGAGCGTTACGTTTGTAACCGGCCATTATAAAGCCGACAGCGCGCCGTTTGACTGGTCGCAACTGGCGCAGAGCCGCCAGACGCTGGCGATTTATATGGGCACGATGAAGGCGGCTGAAATCAGCGAACAGCTGATTGCCCACGGGCGTGACGAAACAACGCCCGTGGCGGTGATTTCCCGCGGTACGCGCGTGGATCAACACGTTACTACCGGCACATTAGAACAACTTGAGGAACTGGCGAAAGCCGCGCCAATGCCTGCCCTGTTGGTGGTAGGTGAGGTGGTTGGGCTGCAGCGTGAACTCGCCTGGTTCCAGCATACGACAGCGACGGATGCGTTTGGCGCTTCCGTGATTAATCTGGCTTAAGGAATGGTTATGGATCAAAAACGACTCACTCATTTGCGACAACTGGAGGCGGAAAGCATCCATATCATCCGCGAAGTGGCCGCCGAATTTTCCAACCCGGTGATGATGTATTCCATCGGCAAAGATTCCAGCGTGATGCTGCATCTGGCACGCAAAGCCTTCTACCCAGGTACGCTGCCGTTCCCGTTGCTGCACGTTGATACCGGCTGGAAATTCCGTGAGATGTACGAATTCCGTGACCGTACCGCAAAGGCCTACGGCTGCGAGCTGCTGGTGCATAAAAACCCGGAAGGGGTGGCGATGGGGATTAACCCGTTCGTACACGGCAGCGCCAAACACACCGATATCATGAAAACCGAAGGGCTGAAGCAGGCGCTGAACAAGTACGGTTTTGATGCGGCGTTTGGCGGCGCGCGCCGTGACGAAGAGAAATCGCGAGCCAAAGAGCGCATTTACTCCTTCCGCGATCGTTTCCACCGCTGGGATCCGAAAAACCAGCGCCCGGAGCTGTGGCATAACTACAACGGCCAGATCAACAAAGGCGAAAGTATTCGCGTATTCCCGCTCTCTAACTGGACCGAGCTGGATATCTGGCAGTATATCTTCCTGGAAAATATCGACATTGTTCCGTTGTACCTGGCGGCTGAACGCCCGGTGCTGGAGCGCGACGGGATGCTGATGATGATCGACGATGACCGTATCGATCTGCAGCCGGGTGAGGTGATTGAAAAACGGATGGTGCGTTTCCGTACGCTTGGTTGCTGGCCGTTGACCGGCGCAGTGGAATCAAACGCACAAACGCTGCCGGAGATTATCGAAGAGATGCTGGTTTCAACGACCAGTGAACGTCAGGGGCGCGTGATTGACCGCGACCAGGCCGGCTCCATGGAGCTGAAAAAACGTCAGGGATATTTCTAAGGAGCCGCCATGAACAACACAATTGCACAACAAATTGCTAATGAAGGCGGCGTCGAAGCGTATCTGCATGCCCAGCAGCACAAAAGCCTGCTGCGCTTTTTAACCTGTGGTAGCGTCGATGATGGCAAAAGTACATTGATCGGCCGCCTGCTGCATGATACCCGCCAGATCTACGAAGATCAGCTCTCTACGCTGCACAACGACAGCAAACGCCACGGTACTCAGGGCGAAAAACTCGATCTCGCACTGCTGGTGGATGGCCTGCAAGCAGAGCGCGAACAGGGCATTACTATTGATGTGGCGTACCGCTATTTCTCCACCGAGAAACGCAAATTTATCATCGCCGATACACCTGGGCATGAGCAGTACACCCGTAATATGGCGACCGGCGCGTCGACTTGCGATCTGGCGATTTTGCTGATCGATGCGCGCAAAGGCGTGTTGGATCAAACGCGCCGCCACAGCTTTATCTCCACGCTGCTCGGCATTAAGCACCTGGTGGTGGCCGTCAATAAAATGGACCTTGTTGACTTTAGCGAAGAGACGTTCGACAACATTCGTCAGGATTACCTGACCTTTGCCGGGCAACTGCCGGGCAACCTCGATATCCGCTTTGTGCCGCTGTCGGCGCTGGAAGGGGATAACGTCGCCAGCCAGAGCGCGAAAATGCCGTGGTACAGCGGCCCGACGCTGCTGGAAGTGCTGGAAACCGTAGAAATCCAGCGCGTTGTGGATACGCAGCCGATGCGCTTCCCGGTGCAGTATGTGAACCGCCCGAACCTCGATTTCCGGGGTTTCTCCGGGACGCTCGCTTCTGGCGTGGTGAAAGTCGGCCAGCGCATTAAAGTGCTGCCGTCTGGCGTTGAATCATCCATCGCCCGCATCGTGACCTTTGATGGTGATTTACAGGAAGCCGCAGCGGGCGAAGCCATTACGCTGGTGCTGAAAGATGAGATCGATATCAGCCGTGGTGACTTGATTCTGGATGCGCAGGAAACGTTGCCAGCGGTGCAGGGCGCATCGCTGGATGTGGTGTGGATGGCGGAACAGCCGCTGCAACCGGGCCAGAGTTATGACATCAAAGTGGCAGGCAAAAAAACGCGTGCCCGTGTTGATGGTATCCACTACCAGGTAGACATCAATAATCTGACGCAGCGCCAGACAGAAACGTTACCGCTTAACGGCATTGGCCTGGTAGATCTGACGTTTGACGAACCGCTGACGCTGGATGCTTATCAGCAGAACCCGGTGACCGGCGGCATTATCTTTATTGATCGCCTGAGTAACGTGACCGTTGGCGCAGGAATGGTGCGTGCCGTTTATGTCCAGCAGCCGGCCAGCACGTCCGAATTCAGCGCATTTGAACTGGAACTGAATCAACTTATTCGTAAGCACTTCCCGCACTGGGGCGCCCGCGATCTGCTGGGAGGCAAGTAATGGCACAGCATGACGAAAACGTCGTCTGGCACGCGCACCCGGTGACGCCAAAAGCGCGTGAGCAACTCCACGGTCACCGTGGGGTTGTGCTGTGGTTTACCGGCCTTTCCGGTTCGGGAAAATCGACCGTCGCGGGGGCGCTGGAAGAGGCGCTGCACCGCGCGGGCGTCAGCACCTATTTGCTGGATGGCGACAATGTGCGCCACGGGCTGTGCAGCGATTTGGGGTTTAGCGACGCCGATCGCAAAGAGAATATCCGCCGCGTGGGCGAAGTGGCTAAATTGATGGTTGAAGCGGGGCTGGTCGTGCTCACTGCTTTTATCTCGCCGCACCGTGCCGAGCGGCAAATGGTGCGCGAGCGCCTGGGCGAAGGGCGTTTTATCGAGGTGTTTGTTGATACGCCGCTGGATATCTGCGAAGCGCGCGATCCTAAGGGGTTGTATAAGAAAGCGCGTGCCGGTGAACTTCGCAATTTTACCGGCATTGATTCGGTTTACGAAGCGCCGGAATCCCCGGAAGTGCATCTGGACGGCGAACAATTGGTAACAAATTTGGTCAGCCAATTATTAGACCTCCTCCGGCGGGGCGATATTATCAGATCCTGAGACGGTACTGGCGATACACGCCATTTTCAGGTTTTCCCGGCGTTGAGGTTTACGCCACCTGAATCAGGGCATGTATCTCCGTTACCGATCGTACAGGCAACAGGATCAGATATGCGCAACAGTCAGAACATCACCATTCCACGGTCGCAGGCGATGACGACCACTACCGACGAAACCACCACATGGTCGTTCCCTGGAGCGGTTGTGGGCTTTGTCGCTTGGCTGCTGGCGCTCGGCATCCCGTTTATGATTTACGGCTCCAATACGCTTTTTTTCTTTCTCTACACCTGGCCTTTTTTTCTCGCACTGATGCCCGTAGCCGTCGTGGTCGGCATTGCGCTGCATTCGCTACTTGATGGCAAGCTGCTTTACAGCAGCGTGGCGACACTGTTGACGGTGATCGCCATGTTCGGCGTGCTGTTTATGTGGCTGATGGGTTAACCCTTCTCATACGTCAAACCGTAACGCTCATTAAGGCAATGTGTCTGGCTACGGATCGCCGGACATTTATGGTAAAGTCTGGCGCTTGTGCGGCATCACCCGGCTGGAGTGGAGTCTGACGAAAAGTTATGGGATGATGATGCCGTTTTTCAGGGGGCAGGATGGGTAAACTAACGCTGCTATTGCTGGCTTTACTGGTCTGGCTACAGTATTCGCTGTGGTTCGGCAAGAATGGTCTGCATGATTACGGCCGCGTCAGCGAAGATGTGGCGGCACAGCAGGCGACTAACGCTAAATTAAAATCGCGTAACGATCAGCTTTTCGCCGAAATTGACGATCTCAATGGCGGCCAGGAAGCGATTGAGGAACGCGCTCGCAACGAATTAACGATGACCAAGCCGGGCGAAACATTTTATCGTCTGGTGCCGGACGCCTCAAAGCGCGCGTCGGGCTCAGCGCAAAACACGCAAAATACACAAAATACGCAGAACAGACCTTAAATAATCCCGGACTCACGACATGTCAGCAATGATCCCGGACGTCTGTGCCGTGGTGCCGGCCGCCGGATTTGGCCGCCGCATGCAAACGGAATGTCCTAAGCAATATCTCTCCATCGGTGATAAAACCATTCTTGAGCACGCGGTTGCCGCGTTGCTCGCCCATCCGCGCGTTAGCCGCGTGATTATCGCGGTCAGCCCTGGCGATGAACGTTTCGCGCAATTACCCCTTGCTGACCATCCGCAAATCACCGTGGTGAATGGCGGCGCAGAGCGTGCAGATTCCGTACTGGCAGGCTTGCATGCCGCCTCCGGCGCACAGTGGGTGCTGGTGCATGATGCCGCGCGGCCTTGTCTGCATCAGGATGATTTAAACCGCTTGCTGGCGCTGAGTGAAACCAGCCGCGTAGGTGGAATTCTTGCCGCCCCGGTGCGCGACACTATGAAGCGCGCTGAACCCGGTAAAACCGCAATTGCTCACACCGTTGAGCGCAATGACTTATGGCATGCGCTAACACCGCAGTTTTTCCCGCTGCCGCTGCTGCACGACTGCCTGACCCGCGCGCTGAATGAAGGCGCTTTGATTACTGATGAAGCTTCTGCGCTGGAGTATTGTGGTTTTCACCCGGAGCTGGTCGCCGGACGTGCGGATAATATTAAAGTCACCCGACCCGAAGATTTACGACTTGCAGAATTCTACTTGACCCATGCAGACCTCCAGGAGAAAGCATAATGCGTATTGGACACGGTTTTGACGTACACGCCTTTGGAGGCGTTGGCCCGATTATCATTGGCGGTGTGCGCATTCCCTTCGAAAAAGGCCTGCTGGCTCACTCCGATGGTGATGTTGCGCTGCATGCGTTAACTGACGCACTGCTGGGTGCGGCGGCGCTTGGCGATATTGGCAAACTGTTCCCGGATACCGATCCGGCGTTCAAAGGAGCAGACAGCCGCGCGCTGCTGCGTGAAGCCTGGCGGCGCATTCAGGCTAAAGGCTATACGCTTGGTAACGTCGATGTCACCATCATCGCGCAGGCACCGAAAATGTTGCCGCATATTCCGCAGATGCGCGTATTTATCGCTGAAGATCTCGGCTGCCATATGGATGATGTCAACGTCAAAGCCACCACCACCGAGAAACTTGGCTTTACCGGTCGCGGCGAAGGTATCGCCTGTGAGGCTGTCGCGCTGTTGTTGAAGGCGGCGAAATGACAGAGTTTGATAACTTGACATTTTTGCACGGCAAACCGGCGGCAAGTGGCGTTCTGAAAGCCAACCCGGAAGATTTCGTCGTGGTGGAAGATCTTGGCTTTGAGCCTGATGGCGAAGGCGAGCATATTCTGGTACGCATCCTGAAAAACGGCTGCAACACGCGTTTTGTGGCTGATGCGCTGGCAAAATTCCTTAAAATTCAGGCGCGTGAAGTGAGTTTCGCCGGGCAAAAAGATAAACACGCTGTCACTGAACAGTGGTTGTGCGCCCGCGTGCCGGGTAATGCAATGCCCGATCTCAGCGCATTTCAGCTTGAGGGCTGCAAAGTGCTGGAATACGCCCGCCACAAGCGCAAGCTGCGTCTCGGTGCGCTCCAGGGCAATGCGTTTACGCTGGTGCTGCGCGAGGTAAGCGACCGTGCGGATGTTGAGGCGCGTTTGCAGGCCATCGTGGAGAAAGGTGTACCGAATTATTTCGGCGCTCAGCGCTTTGGCATCGGCGGCAGCAACCTGCAAGGCGCATTTCGCTGGGCGCAGAGCGATGCGCCAGTGCGCGATCGTAATAAGCGCAGTTTTTGGTTGTCGGCAGCGCGCAGCGCGTTGTTTAATCAAATCGTCAGTGAACGGTTGAAAAAAAAAGACTTTAATCAAGTTGTTGACGGCGATGCGCTACAATTAGCGGGGCGCGGCAGCTGGTTTGTTGCAACCCTTGCAGAGCAGGCGGAACTGCAAACGCGCGTTGAGGCAAAAGCGCTGATGATTACCGCGTCGCTACCGGGTAGCGGTGAGTGGGGCACGCAGCGCGACGCGCTGGCGTTTGAACAACAGGCGGTTGCTGATGCGCCTGAATTACAAGCTTTGCTGGTGCGGGAGAAAGTCGAAGCAGCGCGCCGCGCGATGCTGCTCTACCCGCAAAAGTTGTGCTGGAACTGGTGGGATGACGTCACCGTCGAATTACGGTTCTGGCTTCCAGCGGGCAGTTTTGCCACCAGTGTCGTCAGGGAACTTATCAACACATCGGGTGATTATGCGAATATTGCTGAGTAACGATGACGGGATCCACGCGCCAGGTATCCAGACGCTGGCAAAGGCTCTTAGAGAGTTTGCCGACGTTCAGGTCGTCGCTCCCGATCGTAACCGCAGCGGTGCGTCTAATTCACTGACGCTTGAATCCTCGCTTCGTACTTTTACCTTTGAAAACGGCGATATCGCCGTCCAAATGGGCACGCCGACCGATTGCGTTTTTCTGGGCGTTAACGCGCTGATGCGTCCGCGCCCGGATGTGGTGGTGTCTGGCATTAATGCCGGGCCGAACCTTGGCGATGATGTTATCTATTCCGGTACGGTTGCTGCCGCGATGGAGGGGCGCCACTTGGGATTCCCGGCGCTGGCGGTGTCGCTTAACGGGCATACGCATTATGAAACCGCCGCAGCAGTAACCTGTTCGATCTTACGTGCTTTAAACCGCGAACCGCTGCGAACCGGCCGTATTTTGAATATTAACGTCCCGGATCTGCCGCTGGATGAGATCAAAGGCATTCGCGTTACGCGCTGTGGTAGCCGCCATCCGGCGGATCAGGTGATTCCACAGCAAGATCCGCGCGGTAACACTCTCTATTGGATTGGCCCGCCTGGCGAGAAATGCGATGCCGGGCCGGATACCGATTTCGCTGCCGTTGATGAAGGCTATGTTTCCGTGACGCCGCTGCATGTGGATTTAACCGCTTACAGCGCGCATGATGTGGTGTCGGGTTGGTTGGATCGTGCCGGGGTGGACAGGCAATGGTAAGCAAACGCGTACAAGATCTTCTCAATCAATTACGCGCGCAGGGCATTAAAAACGAGCAGGTGCTTGAGGCGTTGTCGCAAGTGCCGCGCGAGAAATTTATCGACGAGGCGTTTGAACACAAAGCGTGGGATAACGTCGCGTTACCTATTGGTCAAGGGCAAACCATTTCGCAACCCTATATGGTGGCGCGAATGACCGAGCTGCTGGAGCTGACGCCAGCCTCGCGGGTGCTGGAAATTGGCACCGGTTCGGGGTATCAGACCGCGATTTTGGCGCGTCTGGTGCATCATGTTTGCTCGGTTGAACGCATCAAAGGGCTGCAATGGCAGGCGCGTCGCCGCCTGAAGCAGCTTGATTTGCATAATGTTTCTACTCGTCACGGTGATGGCTGGCAGGGGTGGCAAGCTCGTGCGCCGTTTGACGCCATTATCGTGACCGCTGCACCGCCGGAAATCCCGGCTGCACTGATGTCGCAGCTTGATGACGGCGGTATTCTCGTTTTGCCCGTGGGCGATGAACTCCAGCATTTAAAGCGGGTTCGTCGGCGGGGAAGCGAATTCATTATCGATACCGTTGAAGCCGTACGCTTTGTTCCGCTGGTGAAAGGCGAGCTGGCCTGAGAAACAGAGTTTTCCTGGGTTTTTCAGGCAATAACAGCGTATGGTGAGCACATTTGCCGTAAACGTTCGCGGTTATCTTTAAGTCATTGGTAATTTACATATTGTTGGGGGATAAATGAGCGCGGGAAGCCCAAAATTAACCGTAAGCCGTGTGGCGGCATTGTCGCTGGTTTCACTTTGGCTGGCAGGGTGTTCAAATTCCACTAATGCTCCGGCCCCGGTCAGTTCCGTTGGCGGCATGAAGAGCGCCAGCAGTAATAATTCCAGTTCCGGTATGTTAATCACGCCGCCGCCAAAACTTGGTACGTCCGCGCAACAACCGCAAATTCAGCCGGTACAGCGTCCTGCCGTTCAGCCGACGCAGATCCAGCCTGTCGCACAACAGCCAGTTCAGACGATGAATGGTCATATCGTCTATAACCGCCAGTATGGCAATATTCCGAAAGGCAGCTACACCGGCGGCAGCACATACACCGTTAAGCGTGGCGATACGCTGTTTTATATCGCGTGGATCACCGGGAACGATTTCCGTGATCTCGCGCAGCGTAATAATGTTGCCGCGCCGTACAGTCTGGAAGTCGGGCAAACATTACAGGTTGGCAACGCATCCGGTACGCCAATTACTGGTGGTAACGCCATAACTCGGGCTGATGCTTCTGCGCAAGGAATCGTCTCAAAACCTGCGCAAAATTCAACCGTAGTGGTTGCTTCGAAACCGACAATTACGTATTCTGAGGATTCAGGTGAACAAAGTGCTAACAAAATGTTGCCGAACAATAAGCCTGCGACGATCGTCACAGCGCCTGTTACGGCTCCTTCTGTAAGCTCAACCGAACCGACTGCCAGCAGTACATCAACCAGCTCGCCGATTGCTTCATGGCGCTGGCCGACTGAGGGCAACGTTATCGACAACTTCTCTGCGACCGAAGGTGGCAATAAAGGTGTCGATATTGCGGGCAGTAAAGGACAGGCTATCGTCGCGACCGCAGATGGGCGCGTTGTATATGCCGGTAACGCACTGCGCGGTTACGGTAATTTGATCATCATAAAACACAACGATGATTACCTGAGTGCCTACGCCCATAACGACACAATGCTGGTCCGGGAACAACAAGAAGTTAAGGCGGGGCAAAAAATCGCTACCATGGGTAGCACCGGAACCAGTTCTACACGCTTGCATTTTGAAATTCGTTACAAGGGGAAATCCGTAAACCCGCTGCGTTATTTGCCGCAGCGATAAATCGGTGCAAAGTGGATGAAGTGCTCCCCATTTGAGCTGTTGCAGCGTGCGCAGATGCCGCTGCAGCCGGCGAAATGAGTAGTCTTCAGGTGCTTTGCCCAGGGATCACGGGTAGGAGCCACCTTATGAGTCAGAATACGCTGAAAGTTCATGATTTAAATGAAGACGCGGAATTTGATGAGAACGGAGTAGAGGCTTTTGATGAGAAAGCCTTAGTAGAAGAGGAACCCAGTGATAACGACCTGGCTGAAGAGGAGCTGTTGTCGCAGGGTGCCACCCAGCGTGTTTTAGACGCGACTCAGCTGTACCTTGGGGAAATTGGGTACTCCCCACTCTTAACGGCCGAAGAAGAAGTCTATTTCGCACGCCGTGCGCTACGTGGTGATGTAGCCTCTCGCCGTCGCATGATCGAAAGTAACCTGCGTCTGGTGGTGAAAATTGCCCGTCGTTATAGCAATCGTGGTCTGGCGCTGTTGGATCTGATTGAAGAGGGTAATCTTGGGCTGATCCGCGCCGTTGAGAAATTTGACCCGGAACGCGGGTTCCGTTTCTCAACGTATGCCACCTGGTGGATCCGTCAGACTATTGAACGGGCAATCATGAACCAAACCCGTACTATTCGTCTGCCAATCCACATTGTTAAAGAGCTGAACGTCTATCTGCGTACTGCACGCGAGTTGTCCCATAAGCTGGACCACGAACCGAGCGCAGAAGAGATTGCCGAACAGCTGGATAAGCCTGTTGATGATGTCAGCCGCATGCTGCGTCTCAACGAGCGCATTACCTCAGTTGATACGCCGCTGGGCGGTGATTCTGAAAAAGCGCTGCTGGATATTCTGGCCGATGAGAAAGACAACGGTCCGGAAGACACCACGCAAGACGATGATATGAAACAAAGCATCGTAAAATGGCTGTTCGAACTGAACGCCAAACAGCGTGAAGTGCTGGCGCGTCGTTTCGGTCTGCTGGGTTATGAAGCGGCGACACTGGAAGATGTGGGCCGTGAAATTGGTCTCACGCGTGAACGTGTTCGCCAGATTCAGGTTGAAGGTCTGCGTCGTCTGCGTGAAATCCTGCAGACACAGGGGCTGAATATCGAAGCGCTGTTCCGCGAATAAGCATCATTTCACGACAAAAAGGCCGCTCGCAGATGACGCGGCCTTTTTTCTTTGCTTGTTGCCGTTACGTTGCCTGAGCCGTCTCATGCAAATGACGCCACAACACGCGCCCTTGCTGTAATTGAAACACCACCGTTGACCAGCGCACATGCTCGCCTTGCGTTTCCCGGTAACTTATTACCGCACCCGCATCCCACTCCGCCAGCGGTTCGATGTTATCGACAACAATCTTCAGCCCCGCACGGCCACCGCGTTGCTCCTGGAAAAAACCGGCAAGCGCCGCGTAGTCCAAAGATGTGCCGGAAAGCGTCACCATGGAAAAGTTTTCGGCAAAGCGTGCCATCAGTGCCTCCAGCTCACCTTCACCCTGGCTGAGCCAGTTTTCGATGGCGATATGTGCCTCCATAATTTCACTGATATAGGGCTTCATGGTTTCTCCTGATGCAGATAGTGCAGTGTTTGTTGGTTATTCAGCCGCAGGGCGGCCACCAGCGGTAACAAGGAAAAGGCGGCGGCGGTAATAAACGTGCCGCGCCAGGCCAGTAAGGGGGGAAACAGATGCTGTAACGTGCTCAATACGAACGCCAGCAAGGTTGTCCCGAGGAAAAAACTCAGTTGCCGGTTAAGATTCCACAGCGCGCTGGCATCGGGCATCTCATGATGGGTAATCGTCAAGAAGGCACTGCTTTGCGCGGTGCTGCTGCACAAACTCCCACCTGCACCCATCAGCGTAAATGCCGCGATAGCGACACTGGCAGGCGTCTGTGGCGTAACCCCCGTCAACATCAGGATCCCAACAGCCTGCAATAAACAGCCAGTGATGATTAATGGTCGCGGGCCAAGGCGGTTGAAATAACGGCCGCTAAAACAGATCGCGGCGAAAGACGCCAGCGACCACGGGATCATTAACGCGCCGGTCATTGCGGGCGACATCCCGGCGATGCGCTGCAAATAAAACATGCCTACCACACTCACACCGATGAACATCCCCGGCACGCAGAGATAAATCAGCATAGCGAAGCGCAGCAGCGAATTGCGCAGTAAGGATAGGTGCAGCAGCCGCGACGACCCGCTTGCCACTGGCTCGTCTTTTAGCCAGATGCACGCGAGCAGCAGCGTTAACAGCGCAACAGGCAGCGTGGCGAAAAAAATCCAGCGCCAACTAAAAGACTGTACCAGCACACCACCGATCGCCGGCGAGCAGGCGGGAGCCAGCAGCGCGACCAGCATCACAGCGGATGAGACTTTGGCGCGTTCATGGGGTTTAAATTGCTGCCAGGTTAACGCTTGCCCCACCGGTATCAGCAGCCCGCCGCCCATGCCTTGCAGCACACGCCAGAAAATGAGGTTCCCGGCAGAGTTGGCGCAGCCTGCCGCCATCGCCGCCGTGCTGAATACAATCAGTGAAAAGATAAAGATCCGTCGTGCGCCAAAGCGTCTGGTTAGCCGCGCACTAAACGGGATCGCCAGCGTTAAACCGGCGATATACCCGTTGCTGACCCATGCCAGCGTAGAAACAGAAGCTTGCAAGCTAACCGCCATCGCCGGAAACGCCACGCTGGCAATAAACATGTTGATTAAGTCTAGAAAAAAGCCCAGCAGATACACCACCACGACCTTGTTGCGATACACCATTTTCTATCCTCCAGTGTGGAGGCGTAATGTAGCGGGGCGATGGGGCGGGATAAACGGTGTGTCGGGCGATATACTGTCAAAATTATTTTTACAATGATGGAAACCCGATGCTCAATTTATCGCGTATGGCTATCTTTGTTGCCGTGGTCGATACCGGCAGTTTCACCGCAGCCGCCGCCGCGCTTGGGCAAACGAAAGCAGTGGTCAGCTTCAATATCCGCCAACTGGAAAACGAACTTGGCGTCACCTTATTGCTGCGCTCAACGCGGCGGTTAACGCTAACCGATGCGGGCAGTTTGTTTTACCAGCGCGGTGTTGAGTTGCTCAACGCTGCAGAGACCTTGCAAGATGATGTCCGGGCGAGCCACGTCGGGTTATGCGGCGAGTTGCGGATCACCAGCACACCGGAGTATGGCGCAAAGGTTGTAGTGCCAGCGCTGGCGGCGTTTGCAAAGTTGCATCCTGGTTTGCGTATCCGCCATGTGGCGTCGTCTCAGCATAATGATTTGATTTCAGAACGTTTTGATGTGGCGATCCGCTTAGGATCGCTGGCAGATTCGCGCTATCACGCAGCATTGATCTCCCGCTTCGCGATTGTGCCAGTGGCAACGCCCGAATGGCTGAGCGCCCATCCTGTGACTTCGCTGCAATCGCTGGCACAAGCGGAGTGGATCATTCACGAGCGCTTAACCGCACCGCTGCGCTGGCAAGTTACCGATGCCCACGGGCACAGCGAAACGCTGGACATCACCACGCCTGCACGTTTATCCGCAGATAGCGCGCAAGCGTTAATGGAATTCGCGTTGGCCGGTTGCGGCGTGGCGTTGTTACCGCTGTGGCTGGTGCAAACGGCGCTGGGCAGTCACCAGCTTGTTCATCTGTTACCGGCATACCGCTTCGCACAGCAGGGCGTGTATGCCGTCTATGCGGATGCACCGCATCTTCCGGCCAAAGTCCGCGCGTTTGTTGATTTTTTGCGTGCTCGTCTGGCTTAGCGCTTAATGCATCGTTGCGCACTTAAACGGCCTGAAAACGCGGCATTCAAAATCTGCACGTAAATGGATCGGCACCGTCAATAAGGCGCGAAACATCCTATGTCCATCCAGGCGAGTGATCGCCGGTAAAAGGTGGCTGGGCGACGGTTCAGCCTGGTCATCGCGAACTGCGGCACCGTTCCAGACGAGCGTTTCGCATGACGTCGCAAGGTTTTGATACTGCACCGCCGGTGCCGGAAACGTCGCCGTGGCTGGCGAATAAGTGAAATTCCCTCTCCCGTTCAGGGAGAGGGAAGAGGTGTTACAGCAGGTTTTTCAGACGGTAGATCCACTCCAGCGCCTGGCGCGGCGTTAAGCTGTCCGGATCGAGGTTTTCCAGCGCTTCAACCGCCGGGTTTGTCTCTTCTGGTGCGGCCAGCAGTGACATTTGCGTGCCGTCGATCTGTGTGGCTGCCGCGCTCGGCGACAGGCTTTCCAGCTCGCGCAATTTACCGCGCGCCCGCTTGATCACCTCTTTGGGTACACCCGCCAGCGCGGCGACCGCCAGGCCGTAACTTTTGCTGGCCGCACCATCCTGCACGCTGTGCATAAAGGCAATCGTATCGCCGTGCTCCAGCGCATCGAGATGCACATTCGCCACGCCTTCCATTTTTTCCGGCAACTGAGTCAGCTCGAAATAGTGGGTGGCAAACAGCGTCAACGCTTTGATCTTATTCGCCAGATTCTCCGCACATGCCCACGCCAGCGACAGACCATCATACGTCGATGTCCCGCGGCCAATTTCGTCCATCAGTACCAGGCTGTTTTCCGTGGCGTTATGCAGGATGTTCGCGGTTTCGGTCATCTCCACCATAAATGTGGAGCGCCCGCTGGCCAGATCATCCGCTGCGCCGACGCGGGTAAAGATGCGATCGATTGGCCCGATCTCCACTTTTTGCGCCGGAACATAGCTGCCGATATAGGCCAGCAGAGCAATCAGCGCGGTCTGGCGCATATAGGTACTTTTACCGCCCATATTCGGGCCGGTGATGATCAACATCCGCCGCTGCGGCGACAGGTTCAGCGGGTTGGCGATAAACGGCTCTTTCAGCACTTGCTCAACCACCGGGTGACGCCCTTCGCTAATGCGAATGCCCGGTTTTTCGCTAAAGGTCGGGCAGCAGTAATTTAGGGTATAAGCACGTTCCGCCAGGTTGACCAGAACATCCAGTTCAGCCAGCGCCGAGGCGCTCTGCTGCAAATCCGCCAGATGCGGCATCAGCAGGTCGAACAGTTCGTCATAAAGCTGTTTTTCCAGCGCCAGCGCTTTGCCTTTTGAAGTCAGAACTTTGTCTTCGTACTCTTTCAGTTCCGGAATGATGTAGCGCTCAGCGTTTTTCAGCGTTTGGCGGCGGACATAATGAATCGGTGCCAGGTGGCTTTGCCCACGGCTGATCTGGATGAAGTAGCCGTGGACAGCGTTATAGCCCACTTTCAGCGTATCCAGCCCAAGCCGCTCACGTTCGCGGATCTCCAGTCGGTCGAGATAATCGGTCGCGCCATCAGCCAGCCCGCGCCACTCATCCAGCTCGGCGTTATAACCCGGCGCAATGACGCCGCCGTCGCGCACCAGTACCGGTGGCGCTTCAATGATGGCGCGCTCCAGCAGTTCGCGTAACTCGACAAACTCGCCCATTTTTTCACGCAGCGCCTGTACCGGTGCGCTGTCGATATCCGCCAGTTGGCTGCGCAGTTCCGGTAATTGCTGGAAAGCGTAACGCATACGCGCCAGATCGCGCGGACGGGCAGTACGCAGCGCGAGTCGCGCCAGAATACGCTCCAGATCGCCCACCTGGCGCAGCACCGGTTGTAGCTCGCCGGTGTGTTCCTGCAACGCGCTGATGGTTTGCTGGCGCTCGGTCAGCACTTTCGTATCGCGCACCGGCATATGTAGCCAGCGTTTGAGCATGCGGCTGCCCATTGGTGTAACGGTACAGTCGAGCACCGACGCCAGCGTGTTTTCGACACCGCCTGCCAGGTTCTGGGTGATCTCCAGATTTCGGCGCGTCGCGGCATCCATAATGATGGTGTCCTGCTGGCGCTCCATGGTGATGGAACGAATATGCGGCAGGGCGGTGCGCTGCGTGTCTTTCACATATTGCAGCAGGCAACCGGCGGCGCACAGGCCGCGCGGCGCGTTCTCGACGCCAAAACCGACCAGGTCGCGTGTGCCGAACTGCATATTCAACTGCTGGCGCGCGGTGTCGATTTCGAACTCCCACAGCGGGCGTCGGCGCAAACCACGGCGGCCTTCAATCAGCGCGGTTTCCGCAAAATCTTCCGCATAGAGCAATTCTGCCGGATTGGTGCGTTGCAGCTCGGCGGCCATCGTGTCGCGATCCGCTGGTTCACTAACGCGAAAACGCCCGGAACTGATATCCAGCGTTGCGTAGCCAAAGCCTTTGCTGTCCTGCCAGATGGCGGCGAGAAGGTTGTCCTGGCGCTCCTGCAACAGCGCTTCATCGCTGATGGTGCCGGGGGTGACAATGCGCACCACTTTGCGCTCTACCGGCCCTTTGCTGGTGGCCGGATCGCCGATCTGCTCGCAAATCGCCACCGATTCACCCAGGCTCACCAGCTTCGCCAGATAGTTTTCCACCGCATGATACGGCACCCCTGCCATCGGAATCGGCTCACCGGCAGACGCGCCGCGTTTGGTCAGCGAAATGTCCATCAGCTGCGAGGCGCGCTTAGCGTCGTCGTAAAACAGCTCGTAGAAGTCGCCCATACGGTAGAACAGCAGAATATCCGGGTGCTGTGCTTTCAGCTTCAGATACTGCTGCATCATTGGGGTATGGGCGTCGAAATTCTCTTGTGTACTCATCAGTTTATGATGTCCATTTTCTTAAATTTTAATGAGTTAGTGATATTTTTTGTTCTCATTGAGTTTCACTTTGTCTCATTGTATCTCATGAAATCCTACACTTAAATGTAGGTTAAAGTGTAGCTTGCCAACCTATAGCCTGGTAAAATATGGCTACTTACAGCACAACCTACATTTTTTTCATAAATGCGTAGGGAGCATGATAACGGAGTCTTTATGGCAGGAAAACAAGAGGCAAAGCCACTGTCGTTTAAAGCGATAGAAATGATGAAGCCAGGTGACAAAGATAAAGCTGATATTGGCGAAAATCGCGGTTTACGCGTCTCCTGCGGTGCAACTGGGGTTAAGTCTTTTTTCTACCGTTACACGAGCCCTGTGACTGGAAAACTTGCTCAGGTCAAAATTGGCAACTTCCCGCAGACTTCTCTCGCCGCTGCACGCCTTAAACTCAACGAATTAAAGCTTCTCCGTCAGGAAGGTCGGTGTCCTGCATCAGAACTCAAGCAGGAAAAACAACTTCGTGCAATCGAGGCTGAACAGGCCAAAGTACCTGAATTAACTGTGCAGGGATTAGTTGAGCTCTACCTGACTGAGCGCATTGAGGACCGCAAAACTAAGGATGGCAAAATCATTCCGGGAGCCCGGAAGAAGAAAGGCCAGGATGAAGTGCGCAGAACACTGTATGCCGATGCGGTAGATAAGCTGAGCGATCGTAATGCCGCTGAGATAACACGCAATGACGTGATTACGCTTATTAATGGCATTGTTGCCAGAGGCGCAAAAGTGCAAGCCGGTAACGTTCTAAGGGAGCTCTCATTGGCCTACGAGTTCGCTATTGGTCTGGGGCGTTTTGATGCCAGCTTTGCTAATCCCGCGCTGTTGGCAAAGTCCAGCCTCCGTCAGACTCGAATCAAGCTTACCAATAATCGTGGTACGCGTGTGCTGAGTGAAGCTGAGATTAAAAAGTTTCTCCAGTGGCTTCCGGGTTCTGCCTTTTCACCGACAATCAAAAACGTGCTTCGTCTGACCTTGTGGACGGGTTGCCGTACTGGAGAGGTCTGTAACATGGCGTGGAAGGATGTTGATCTGGAGAAGGGTACGATACACTTGCGCGAGACTAAAACAGGTGTTGAGCGTTATGTCCAGTTATCCACTCAAGCCGTAAACTTTCTTAAAGTGCTCCGCCTCAACTCGGATACCTACCTTTTCCCGTCTACACGAACAAGACGACCAATCCAGCAAAAGTATCTGACAGAGAATGCGTGGCGCTTACGTGAATCCGGCCAGATGTTAGATATACCGAGCTGGACACCGCATGATCTTCGGAGAACCGTCAGGACTGGGTTATCTCGGCTTAAGTGTCCTCGAGAGGTTGGTGAGGCGGTGCTTGGGCATACCAAAGGGGGCGTCGAAGGGATTTATAACCTTTATGAGTATGATGAGGAGTGCAAGAAGTGGTTGCAGGTTTGGGCAGATTATTTAGACAAAATTCAATTTATAAACTGTACTCATCAAAATGCTGTATCGATTTCAACTGGTTGATTTATAACAACAGACAAATTCCTATATTGATCATTGAGTTGCTGGTTGTTATTTTAAGTGTCAATTATGTATTATTTATTGCTTGTAGAGGAACAGTTATGAGATAAAATGTCTATAGATAACCTATTTGTATTGTTTTTGGTAAGTATTGTCTTGTATTTAAGGTCATCTTTGAATAAATTTGGTGATCATTAGTTTTCAACTTGTGTTTTAAGATTATTAAGTTATATGGTTTAGAGAGGTTTTATGAAAAGTGTATTAATAACGGATTTGGATAATACATTATTTGATTGGTTTACTATTTGGCATGCAAGTTTTAGTGCGATGTTAAACGAGGTTTCTAGGGTTAGTAATGTTCCAGTTAGTGAGTTAAAACCTCAAATAAAACAAATTCATCAAAAGCATGGTACTGCTGAGTATGCATTTGTTCTTGAGGAGATCCCTTCTTTAATAAAAAAGTATGGTGGGAGAGAGCAAATAAATAAAGCCCTTGATTCTGCAATTCATGCTTATAGAAGTGAAAGAAAAAAGCATCTTTTTCTTTATCCTACGGTGTTGGATACTTTATTGGAACTCAAGAGGTTAGGAGTTCTAATTATAGGATATACAGAGTCGAAGGAGTATTATTCTAATTATAGGGTGTCAAAGTTGAATTTAGATGGTGTCATTGATATTCTTTTTTCACCTGAAGATCATAGCATTCCTGCAGGCGTTCAGCCCCAAACATCATATAATTTAAATAAAACAGTCAATCGGCATACTCCTTATGGTGAGGTTAAGCCTAATCCGAAGATACTAAGAGAGATCATTTCATCTGTAAATGCTATGCCAGAGGATTGCGTTTACATAGGTGATAGCGAAATGAAAGATATTGCAATGGCTTTAGATGCTGGAGTTGATGCTGTTTTCGCAAAATATGGAAATAAACATTTCCTTTCTGGAACTGATTATAACTTACTTAGGGAAGTTACACATTGGACTGATGCTGAGGTAGAGAACGAAAGAAAAATAAAAGAAGAGAAAAAAGATGTTCATGCTGAATTTGTGATCGAGGAATTTTCGGAATTGCTTAACTTATTCGTATTCACGGAGTTTACCCGGAATGTCTAATATTGATGAAAGTCGGAAAAACGAAATAGAACTCTTAAAGATAAAGGTTGATATTTGGAAGCAAGTTGTCAATACACAACAGCACTTCAACGATTTGGCCATGAAAATACGAAATTTTGCGATTTTAATTTTATCAGCTTTCATTGGTGCGATAGGAGTAAGCTTCAAGTCGGGATTTGCATTTGTTGTTATGGGTCATTCAACATCCGTGGCTACAATACTATCATTTGGCGCTGCAATTATATGGATGTTATTTTTCTTTGTTGACGTATATTGGTATCATCCACTTTTAGTTGGTTCAGTTAAAAAAGGGATAGCAATTGAATCAAAGATAGGTGATGAATTGAAGGATTTTATTGATCTTACAAAAACTATAGGGAACGAAAGTCCAAAAGAGATAAAGTTTAGTTTTCGTAAGAAAGTGTACAAAAGAATAGAGTTGCATAGTAAGGATAAAGCAAAACTTTTCTATCTGGGTGTTTTCTATTTATTGTTGTTTTCAACGATTGTCTTATATTTTGTTGATTCTCCAGATGCAAAATCAAAAACTCTTTCAGATAAAAAACCTATCTCTGTTCAATGTATTAAAACAATAAGCGATAACAGTATTAGTTGCGATATTAATTATCTTTGAATTTTGGGGCTGTTTGAGGAGTGTTTTATAAAATTTACGATTTTTATTATTGGCAAGGTGGATATTTGCGCGTTGTTACGCAGCTTTGGTCCTTATAAGTTTGCCAGAACTTTTTTGTTTGTCAGGAAATTAAAATCTTAATTAATTAATTATTTATGATTTTCATGCAATTTTAAATGATGGTAAATGTTTTTTTGTAGGGCTGTTTTATTGGTTTTTCGTGTTGTTTAAATGTCAAAGGCGTGCATTCTGTACTTGCTTGCTAATGTTTTTTTTGAATGTAATAATTTTATTGGGTTGGTGTTGGTGATTTTTGTTTTTTTTGTTGGTTTAAATTATGTGAGGGTGTTTAAGGATTATGTGAGGTACACTTTTTATATGTTATACAAATTCAGATTATCATCTATATATTTAAATTGATTGGCTTAAACTACCTAAGTTAGATTGTAAGCACACCCGTTTTGGTTTCCCCCACTTTTTGGGAGTCCCGGTTTTTTGACGTTCTCCCAAAATCAGTGCGTGCTAAATCAGAGAGCTTCGCCTTTCTGGAGACTTCGGATAAATTCAGCCGCTCGCTTTAACGGATAGACTGGAATGGATGATATACCTTTTTCTACCAAACTGTGATATTGAGATTGGTTTTAGAAACATACTTTATTTCCCATGCTATTGCTTGAAAATCCACGGTACCTCCAACTGTTTGACGCGGGTGTATGCCGTGTGATTGGCAAACAAACGATTCCGGAAGAGTAAAGCCAGCAAAGGATAAATCCTTAATTGGTTTAGAGAAGCAATTTCGATGCTCTACGTTTGTATGATTAGGTTTCAGTCTTTTCTCGTTGCCGGATGAGCCTAACCCGGTATTTCTGTTTCCCGACGTCGCAAAGGGCATCCCTCTCAAGAGCTTGAGTACCTGCCGATGCGATCCTGCTAACACGAAAATACAAACAGTATCGGGATCTCCTCGTTTAATTTCCGAGAGTCGCAAAAAATCTTGAAAGATTTTTGATGGAGTACAATGCGTTGAATCTGCCCATTTGGCTTCTACGGCGATTTGGGCATTTCGTTTTGGTAGCCCTTTCCCATCAAGAACTAGAGCAAAGTCGAGCTCTCTATTACGGCCGGATTGAGCATTGGGATTTAATAGTTCGTGAGGGAAGTCTGCATGAACGCGTTCCCCCTTAACTCGGATTGGGAATGAGCTAAGCACTTGGCCCACGGCAGCCTTCAACGAACTTTCTGAAAACAATCCAGCTCTATAACAGCAAAATTCCATGTGTAGCCAACTACCAATGGCCTCGGAAAGGCGTCGTGCTATATGCATTTGCATGATGTATTCCATCTATGAGTGTTAGTAAAGTAACTGGTAAGCGGATGCAATTACCACAACCTAGCCCGCTCACTATTACTGCGACAAAAAACGCTGTCGTGAAATTCAATCGTCGACTAATCCTGATATTCAGGCGAACTGACCTGCTCCCCGTTGATTAATACACATCGATGTTAATAATGTCTTCATAAGCCACATGAGGACAAATCATTGCTCATTCAGGTAGGATCTTTTAGATAACGTCCTCTATATGCCATCCTTTAGATAGAAGCGCCTCACGTAGATCCTGAGAAATTCGACTTTCGTTCGCAGCAAGACATAACAATTTTGTCGGTCGAGACATTGCTACGTAAAGGTTACGCATTTGAACCTGCTGAGTTTTAGGTAGCTTTGAAATGTTTTTGGGCGCAGTCCCTGCAATATACTGTAGCCCCAGTGCAACATCGAATTTACGGCTGACCCCGCCATATGATTCAAGGATTAAAGATGCTGCATGAGTTTCGCCCTTCATACTTGCAACCGTACCGATTCCAATATCAAGGCTTTTTCCCTGAAAGTTAATTACATATTTGGTCGCGACAGAAGTGTTAAGTATTTTCTTTTCACCTTCATCTTCGAAAATGCTCAGCCGCTTAAATTTTTCTAGGCTTAGTGTTTCAGGAATATATGGCTTAAGTTGCGTGTAGAGCAGTTCTATCATTGTATCAAGCTGCCCCTCCGAACAAAGTTCCTCACCGGACAATGTAAGTAGCCTTGTTAACTTATCAAATGCTCCATTGGGCGTAACAGCCTTTGCAGCTCGTGGAAGCGCGCGTTCATCACGAATCTCGTGCGCAAACGATGCCCCAGCAGCACGCAGAACAAGCAATAGCGCTCTGCGAATGTCAGAAACTCGAGAACTTAAAGATGTTTCCTTCAAGGTCCCTTTACTATCCCCGACAAGACTCCAGAAACTTTCGGAGCGTATTCCTGTACTAAGTTTATCTCCGCCATAGGTTGGACAGTAATCAATAAGGTGACGGCCTGCGTCAACGTCGCTCTCACCGGTTTTGCGGGCGCTCATCGCCTTAATCTCGCGCACACCAAGGTTATCTTCACTCAATTGGTCAATAACAATTCGACCAAAGTGTTCAACCACTTTGGTAATACTATCCGGTTTGTATAACAACAGAACTGGGGAGTGGGCATTCTCGCCTTCACCAACAACGACTCCACCACTGACGCGGACACTCCCTACAGCGTGGGAAATTGCTTTCCCGAATCGCTTGCTAGTACTGATACATCCATACCCCGCTCGTGGAAATGTGAGTAGTTCAGCTTGTTCTTCATCAGAGAGAATCTTCTGATCGATATCTCCAAAACGTTGCATTACCGATTGACCATCGAAAATACGATTTAACAAGGACTCTTGATCCCAAGAGGTATCTTGCATCTCATCGATAAACACCATTGGGAAACGACGATGGACAACATCAATAAGCCTCGGGCAGGTATGGAGCGCTAGGTCAGCAAATGAAAACATGTCACGATATCGAAAAATGCCCTGGTTCGTCAGCATGTTTTTAAGAGTCATCAAAGATTCATATGATTTTGTGTGAGATGCGGGCAGGCTGCCGCTTTCAGCATGCACTTCTAGCTCTGCCGTCCTATAAAAAAGCGTAGTGGCAATATCTTCGCCATTCATCTGTTTCTCCAGATAAAAGCGAAGGCTTGAAAATTGCCTCGTCTGCAAAAGAGAGCGGACTTTGTCTGCAAACACTTGATCATCAATGACTTCAATTTCCACTCCTAGACTACGCAGTAAGGGCATTGCAAAGAAATAATTGACGAATCTATGAATAGTACCGATAAAATGGGGGTAGCTCAGAAGCTGAGCTCCTTCAACAGTTCCTGCCAGGCGATTTGCAATCTCATCGCGAGCAACATTAGTGTGACTTAAAACACATATGCCTCTTCGTGCATGAGGCCATTTCCTAGCCAGCAACAAAAGTTTTGCAGCAAGCAGCGATGTCTTCCCACTACCGGGTACTGCATTAAAATCACGCGATCCGTTTTCAAGTAGGGCAGAACGACGTTCAGCATCGTCGAAGTTCAGGTCACTGACTAGTGTCGTCAATTCGGCTAAGTCGTCTGGTGAGAGATGGACAGCACTCATTTTGGGTCCCCTAAATACCGTTTGTAGTCGCGTTAGCTGGAACGGTAGAACTTGCCTGTATGGTTGTTGCTGCCGGCGCCGCAGTTGAATCAGTCGATATGGTAGCTCCGGAAACAACCCCAGACCTCGCTGAGAATTTGGATTTTGGATCTATCGTCAGGTGTGATAGAGCAGTTTGCAGATACGGAGGTAGTTTATTGAACAGTTCGTCATCTTTGCCGTACGCACCTGTACAAACCAGAAAAGCTGCATACTGAGCTGCTATGGCTTTCGAAGCTTTTTTCTCTTGAAGAGGCTGATAAATAATTGCAGCGAGAGCTTCATCGGAATGACCCGCAACCTCTAATGCTAACCAGTTTTTTTCTGCTGCTGTAATTGTCTCAATTTCTTCGCTTTCTTCTAACCTTTCATCGCGAGACTTTGCTTTTACGGCAAGGGAAATGGCGAGGTACATCAGCTTTGCGCAACCATAGTGTGCAAGATCATATTCGAGTGTCCAACGATCAGATACGCAGACAATCGTATTTCCGCCTTCCGCACGGTCCTTCTTGCTTTGAACTACTTGCTTTATTTCCTCGACGTCATAATCAGAATCGAAGCGTTTACCCTTGGAGGGTTTTGAGACGTAGCTCTTCGCAACGTCAGGTACAATGTCCCGGTCTGTCAGGCATACGACCGGAATTGGGATATCAGCGCCGCTTCCTTCCCGCTGTAGAATTCGGGCGTAATGGTAAAGCCCTGTATTTCCTACGTTAACAATTGAGACACCATGCTTCGAGAATGAGCGACCACACATCTCTGCAATAGCCGGTAGTAAGATTGCTTCAGCAGGCCCTTCTACCATCATTACACCTCGTGCAAAAAAGAGGTTCGCCTTAGTTGCATCGATAAAACGGCGAAGAAAAGAATAATCGGTTCGTTTGAGTTTCGTTTTACCGACAGCCAAGGGAAAAGTCTGTGCCTTGTGCACCAATGTCATATCTTCAATGCGCGCGGTTGATACCAACGATGGGCTGTGTGTCGTCATAATGACCTGAACCCGCTTATGCGACTGATCATCATTAGAGTGCTCTTTCAATAAATCCATCACGCGTTCTTGCAATTGCGGATGGAGGTGAGCCTCCGGTTCCTCAACGAGAAGCAGGCCAAGTTCTTCGCCATCTCGTAGCAGCACCAGTTCAGTGGCCATAAACAATGCATTGTTGTATCCAAGACCACGAGCACAACGACTATCCGGATCTATCTGTGCTCCGGGAAGCAGCGACAGCTCGAACTTCTCCAGAATAGGTGCGAGCGCTAGATTTGGTGCGATACGGATGCGAGACTGAATTATATCTCCGGAAAACGCAAATTGACTCAAATAGTTGTCATTGATATCCCTTTCCACACTTTTGATGACTTGATGCTGGCCAAGGTGATACTGAGTGAATGCCATCAAACCGACTAGCCTCGTAGGGATGTTAGCTGGCATTGTTTGATCGAAGTCGTTTACTTCTTGGCCAGCAATCTGGTTATGTGCACTTAGAATCTGTGACAAACGTGATTGGCGACCTGAACTTAACTCTGCCTCAGCGTCGCGTAAGGGTTTTAAGTAGGTTGCCCGCACCAGTTCTCTTACCGCGTAACCTACTTCTGGACCACTGCCATTTAATCCGGTTCGAACAATTGTTTCAACACGTGGACGCTTAGTGGGTTGGGGCGGATGAAAGCGCGCCTCAAGATGTAGAATGAGCGAACAGGTGCCATCTTCCCCAAGTGTCAACCATTCAAGTACTGAGGCTTCCTGGTCGGCACTTAGCCCACATAAGGTAGCTTCGATACAAAGGGTATTAGAACGAGTTACACCATGAATATGAAAATCCTGCTCGAAGAGCCTAATGTTTTCATAACTGGTCGTCAGCAATACCTGACGGATTGCATCAATTATACAGGTCTTTCCTGCATCATTTTCTCCAACAAGGATGTTGAGACCCGGATTAAGCTCCCAGTCTAGTTCGGGTGCAGACACACTATCCCCAAAGGCACGATAGTTGCGTGCGCTGATGTGCTTCAAATACACGTTCTCTCCTTAGTAGGATGTTCTCATTACATGCATCGTGAATATAACGAAAGGATGGCATTACGTTCTGAGTTCCATTCGTTAAAGTGCCGGGCAATGAACTTTGACGCGCGGGATTCGCAGCAAAAAACCTACCATCGTTACATAGCGGAGGTTGTCTTCTCGCTCAGTTCCGCCGCCGGCGTGACTTATGATATGTGCAGCCTAAAAAGGAAGTCACATACAGGTAATAGCTATAACCAGTAACGCCTTTTGTTCATCCGCTCGGCTTTTTATGGTGTATAACATTGCGCCATTAACGCTAACCTTTTTGATTGATTTCAAGCCAGAGCGCATCATCCATTAAAATGACATATTCATTAGCCCTTTTTTATGATCGCGGCTGAAGATTTATCGATTCTTCCCTGCAAGTCATACTGGCAACTTAGCGATGTATTATTTAACGTCTCTTTGAAACCTGATTCTGAGTCTATCCTGACAATGCTTCATCAACAGAAACTCTCATGTATCCATTCTCCATCGTGTGGGGAAACGCTTAGCAAAACATCAGTAATATCGATATTGTGGGTGGTTTACAAATAGAAGGGCAAATCGTGACTTTTTATTCGCTGTTTTGAACAGGAAATGCATACATACAGTTGAAACAAACAGGACATTTTTTGAACCATGCCAGCAAATAGTGCACCAGACGTAACACCAGTTCTGCATTACCTTGGCCTAGAGCGACTATCGCGGCTTGGGAGGTTCTGATCCATACTGAACCTCCATTGTTCTGCAGTACTACTTACAAGCATTTACATGTACAAGTGTAAGCATCCAACTTATCTTTACCGTTTAAATATCATAAGCCATATACATTTATATAAAACTGCCCTTTGCCATCCTCTGTTTTCTGTACCCGGTACGTAATAGGCAATGAATCTTTCATGTTTGGTTTGGCAAATGTAAGGTCAGCCGCACACTGATAAACGTCAAGGTTTGACTCATGGCTTACCGTCCTGACGTTTTCTACCGTAATCTGCACATCCTTATCCAGCGTCATTCCTTTCTCTATCGTTTTCCTTGCTATATCAACGACCAGGTTCTTAGCGTCATCACTATTGCATTTTGGTGTCTTATCGCCACAGCCTACTATTAAACCCGCTCCAATCAGTACCAGAATTATATTTATTTTCATTTGTTGTTTCCCTTCAAATCAAAGTGCCGTTTTATTATTTTTTGCTGTATTGACCATCCATTGCGCCTGCTGCCGAAGCCCCGCAGTATCCTTCGCAACCACGAGTCATTACGCTGGTTTTCCCATTTTTCATTTCACTGAGCACGGCAACACACTGGCTGGAATTATCGTTCCAGACCCAACGGCGTTTCTGATTCTCGCCAGCAGCTATTTGTTGTGCCGTACCTTCCATGTTGCAGGTCCCTGATCCATCTTTGGCTGATGCATTGATGCTGAA